>JBHEPK010000259.1:0-2191 GCA_046260325.1 Desulfonatronovibrio sp. | reverse complement strand
GCTCTCCGGCATGCTGGACCTGTACGTCTCCAGCGTGAGCCAACGGTTGAATGAAATAATGAAGGTATTAACGATCTTCGCGTCGGTGTTCATGCCTTTGACTTTCCTGGCTGGAGTGTACGGCATGAACTTCGAATATATGCCTGAACTGTCCTGGAAGATCGGGTACTTTCTCTGCCTGGGGCTGATGGCTGCCATCGGCCTGGGTCTGGCTGGTTTCTTCAAATACAAGAATTGGTTTTAGCAGTACCGTACATCAATAACCTCAGGTTTTTATTGAAGATTCTGCATGACTATTCCTCCTGGCAAGTTTTCTCAACTGGTTGGGGAATTTCAGGTTCAGCTCCTTTGAAGCATCTGCAGAAACCGTCCTGACAGCTTGATGGCATTTTCCGGACACATTTCCTGACAGCAATAGCAGTGTATGCATTTGTCTTTGTCAAGGCTTGGCCCTTGTTTGCCCATGCTCATGGCCTTCACAGGGCAGTGGGCAGAGCAGATACCACAGGCAGTGCATTTATCATGAACGATTTCCGGCAGGCAATTAGCCCATCTTGAGAGATACCTGTTCAGAATAATACCAGTCAGGCCAGGCACAAAAGTTCTTGGAAATTTGAAATTTTTGACTTGTGGTAACTTTCCATGCAGTTGCATGTCTTCAAGTCTGACAGGCCCAAGACCTCTCTGGGCAGCCACATGAAGATGGGGCACTGAGGCGGGCTTTTGCCCCAGCATCCAGGTAGCTGCGGCGTCTAAGGCAACAGCATTGTCTGAGGCCATGATCTGTCCCAGATGAACCGGCCTGCCATTGGAAGGACCGTTGCCTTCCATGGCCATGACAGCGTCCATTATGTTGAGTTCAGGCGGCCGGATTTGATAGATATCCACCAGTCCCCGGGCAAACTGTTTTGCTGTGGGGCATGCAGCATGGATGCGCATTTTGTCTGCCCCGACAATATAACCGAAAGTGTTTTTGACAGCGCCGGTGAGAACCGTCAGGGAATGGGTTTTGAGTTTTGGCAGGTTAATGACTTCATCTGCCTCGAGTATTTCCTTAGATATGGTTACTTCCTTAAAATATTCGGAATTAACTTTTACCTGGACTGGATTCAGACCCAGATTGACATAACATTCCTGTGCACATTCAAGCAGGCCGCATGTATCAGCTGCTTTCTTGGATCGTCCATATCCCCCCATGCCGGGATTATCCCCAACCATAACTTTTGCACCAAGATCCTTTAGCTTGCAGATTACCGCCTTTACCAGGGATGGATGGGTGGTAACGGCCTTTGCAGGGGAATGAGGGCCAAGTATGTTCGGTTTGACCAGGATGCTGCTGTTTTTTCTGTTGGCAGGGTACAGGGAGAGTATGTCTTCGACTATCTTTTCCAAAGATTGATCATACTGCCCCGGAGCAATAAACACTGTTGGGCTGGATGGATTTTGATGTGTGTTCATAAGTCCATGTGTACATGAAGTATGATAGCAGCACAAATCAAATGGCTGTCATTGCAGCATGAAAATATGCATGTAATCATGCTTAGCTTAATGTGGCCATCATCATTTATGGATTTCTGATGGAACCACACTACTCAAACTCAAGAAAATAGTGACACGGGTTCCTCCCCTGCAGCTCTTCATAATAAATTTTCGCCACTCAGTACCATGTCCATGGACCAGTTTTAAATTTTTCTTGTTTCTTAAGAAATAATTATTGTAATGTGAGAAATATTTTTGCAGATATTCATTCCCTGGCCAAAAAAGAGAATAATTTTAGATGGTTATTTCGCTGGGCCCGGTATTGCTGCGCTTCGTGGTAATTTCAATTATTTCGGTGGGTTGCTGTTTAGAATAAATTGGCATTATTATTGAATATATTTAGTACTTGTTAATAAATATTTCAATTCCTGGTGCAAGCTGCTGCTGGTTTGCCTGAGATGTAAGGAGGATAAAGTGTCTATTGATCGACGCAGTTTTCTTAAGTTTGGTGTTACTGGTGTGGTTGCCCTGGCCGGTTCAGGATTAACCTCGTATTTAGGGAAAAACGCCTTTCTTTCAGAGCAGTTGAGGGCAACCGCGGATGCCAGAGCTGCCAATTTTTATCGGGGCATGGTTACCTATGACAGGCAAGTCAGGACAACCTGCGCGGGCAACTGTACCCAGTCCTGTGGATGGGAAGCCTGTGTTAAAG
>JBHEPK010000258.1:0-2221 GCA_046260325.1 Desulfonatronovibrio sp. | reverse complement strand
GGCCGGGACTGAAATTAGCCTGCCATTGTCCAAAAAAGAATAGTTGTTCTTGAATTTCACGGAATCAGCGTTGCTGGTCAAAGCTGATTCCGTACCTTCATGTGAAAATTGCTGCGTCGCTGCAAAAAGTTCAAACTCTTACGTATGTCTAAATACGCCCCAGTGAAACGAAAGAAGGTTGCACGGGGTAAACTGCGATCTTGAACTTTTTTTGCTCCTTGCACTTGGAATTTCTAAACAGCCTGTCTAATAATAACTTTTTCAACACGCTGTTATCCCTTTATGCAGATCATGGGACTTAATCTGACAACTTTTTTAGCCAGACCAAGTTCATGAGTTACCTCAATAACCCTGTCCACGTCTTTATACGCCCCCGGGGCCTCTTCGGACAGGCCTTTAAAGGAATGTCCACGTATTTCAATACCGCTTTCAGAAAGTGACTCAACAATATTGGATGCCTTAAATGTATTACTGGCCTGTTTCCGGCTCATGGTCCGGCCAGCACCATGACAAGCTGATCCAAAGCTGAGTTTCATGGCTGTTTCAGTGCCGGCCAGGATGTAGGATGCAGTGCCCATGCTGCCGCCTATTATGACAGGCTGGCCTGTTTTCTGATATTTAAGGGGCAGGCCGGGATTTTCCGGACCAAAGGCTCTGGTTGCACCTTTACGATGAACAAAGAGCTTGATCATTTTGCCGTTAATCCTATGCTGTTCTTCACGGCAGGTATTATGAGAAACATCATATAAAAGATTCATGTGAGCATGCTGAAATGTATCAGCAAACGTTTCCCTGACCAGATGAGTAATAATCTGTCTGTTAGCCAGGGCGCAGTTTGTGGCCGCGCGCATGGCTCCGAGATATTTTTGTCCGGTATCAGAGTTAATGGGTGCGCAGGCAAGGTCCCTGTCTTTAAGTTTAATTCCTGTCTTGGCTGCAAAGCTGAGCATTAAACGAATGTATTCAGTAGCCACCTGATGACCAAGACCACGGGAACCACAGTGAATGCTGACCACAACATCATCTTTTCTCAGCCCAAAGACCTGCGCTGTTCTATCATCGTATATTTCATCAATGGACTGGACTTCAAGATAATGATTGCCTGAGCCCAAAGTGCCCATTTCCTTTTTCTGTCTTTTTTTTGCCTGGGCTGATACATAGTCAGGCCGGGCATTCGGGGCAGTGCCTCCCTCCTCAATCATTTCCAGGTCATTTTTTTCACCGTAACCGTTTTTCACAGCCCATCTGGCTCCGCTATCAAGCATCCTGTCCATTTCTTTGTCTGTAATGCTTATTCCCCGCTTAGTTCCGAGTCCTGCTGGAATAATCCTGAAAAGGCTGTCTGCCAGTTCTTTTCTGCGATCCATTATTTCCTGTTTATGGATTCCAGTAAGCAAAGTTCTTACTCCGCAGGAAATGTCAAAACCTACACCGCCAGCTGAAATCACTCCGCCATTGTCAGGGTTAAAAGCTCCTACGCCTCCGATGGGAAACCCATATCCGTGATGGGTATCAGGCATGGCCATGGCTGAGGGAACAATCCCGGGCAAGGTCGTGATATTGGTTATCTGATTTAAAACCTTATCTTCCATCTGAGAGATGAGAATATCATCAGCAAAAATTATTGCTGGAACTCGCATCGCTCCTGTGGGTTCAATGAGGTAAGTAAATGGAGCTGTATTTTTCAGCGGACTGGATTTCATAACGCATTATTTCAAAGAATGTCCGTGTCTTTATCCGGGATGGCCTGTCTTTGATTGGATTTGTTTAATTTGGGGGCGGTTTGTTGTCAAATTTTGCCTTGGTCCCATTAGAAAAGATCACTTTTATGGAAAATTTATGCTTTTTGTGGTTTATTCCAGGTTGCAATCTTTAATCATAATACCTTGAAGCAACCTGGCAACCGGTTAATTGCTAAAAAGTTAAAAAAAAGTAACGATCCACCATGTTCAGATGAGTTCGTGGGGGTTGGCGAGACATGAGTCCTGTAACTCAAAATTTCAGGCATGTCTTGACACGAATTAAGCCAGGATATAGTTCAATTTTCCAGCCATTAACAGGGTGCCCCAAATCTCCCAATTGCTGCGTCGCTGCAAAAAGTTCAAACTCTTACGTATCCTAAATACGCCCCAGTGAAACGAAAGAAGGTTTCACGGGGTAAACTTTGACCTTGAACTTTTTTTGCTCCTTGCACTTGGAATTTTTGAACAGCCTGTATAAT
>JBHEPK010000257.1:0-2231 GCA_046260325.1 Desulfonatronovibrio sp. | reverse complement strand
CTATTATCGTAGTCATATCTGAAAATATATACCCGGTCAGCATTGGTAAATTCTCCCACCTGCATCAAGGAACTATCAATGGCCCTGTCAATGTGACTGGAAGATACAGACAGAAAAACCATAGAAATATCCATGAGCAAAGATTGCAGTTTAAGTCTATATGTCAGTTCCTCCTGATTCTTTTTATATTCTGTAACATCTCTGGCCACAGCAATCAGCATTTCTCTGTCGTCCTGAACAAAGGACTGAATTCTGACTTCAACAGGGAATTCAAGACTATTCTTTCCCTTGTGGACGGTTTCTATAGTCCTGGATTTTTGTTTGTCTGCCGCAAGATCATCAAAAATCTTCTCCAGATCTTTTTTGGTTACATCAGGTTTAATATCATGAGGACCCAGCTCAAGCAGTTCTTTTCTGGTCATACCAAGGGATTTCCAGGAGGCTTCATTGGCATCAACAAATTTCATTTCTGGCCGGT
Organism: Desulfonatronovibrio sp.; assembly: GCA_046260325.1. Classification (GTDB taxonomy): domain Bacteria; phylum Desulfobacterota; class Desulfovibrionia; order Desulfovibrionales; family Desulfonatronovibrionaceae; genus Desulfonatronovibrio. The sequence continues at coordinate 1,753 of JBHEPK010000257.1, read as the reverse complement.
CAATAATAAAAAAACTGTCAGTACTACTGTCTAAAGCCAGCTTGAACCTTTCATTGTCTATATATGCAACCTTACTGTCAGTAATATCAGTCAGCATGGCAAATGAACCTACAAAATTACCTTCCTGGTCAAAACGGGGAGTAGACGAGACCAACATCAATTTAATGGAGCCATCTGCATGGACCATCCGAATTTCATATTTTCCTGACTTACCACTTTCACGTTCATTCCATATTTTGGAAAATTTTTTATGATCTGAAGGATCGATTAAATCCCAGGTAGATTGACCCAGTAAGTCGTGGTCTTTTCTGCCCAGCATCCTGCAGAAACTCTCGTTTACAAAGGTAATAACAGCATCCTTATTAAGCATTCTTATGCCTTCATTGGCAGTTTCAACGATGAGCCTGTATCTCTCTAAGGTTTGACGAAAACTATCCTCGATTTTCTTTTTTTCTGTCACGTCCCGGCAACAGTAAAGGAATACGCCTTTTTCGTGCAGTATAGCCGGGAGGCGTTTAATATTTACCAGCAAATACCGCAGGTTTCCCAGAGAATCTTTAATTGTGCATTCCCGGTTGCTAACCTCCTGTTCATCCGCAGCAAGCTCATCGGATTCTATGAGACGAGACCCCAGAACATGCTCTATGTTGATCATTTCCAGCAAATCCTGCTCTGATCGGCCGAAGATTACATGGGCACTGGGGCAGACAAATGTCAAATTTCCATGCTCATCAGTAAGAAACAATGCATCGTCGATACTGGCCAGTACATTGCGATAGAAAAATTCCTGCTCCTCCAGGGATTTTTTCGCAAGCTTGCGTCTGGTGATATCCGTATGTGTCCCGATCATGCGCAGGGCCTTGCCTGATTCATCTCTTTGAACCGCACTGCCTCGACCCAGAATCCATTTCCAGCTTCCGTCCCTGGTCTTCATGCGATATTCAACTTTAAAGGAATCTGTGAGGTTGTTTAAGCAGTCCGAATTTGCCTGATAAGCTTTTTCTCTGTCCTCTGGATGTATCAAATCCTTCCAGTTATTTACATGTTTGATTACATCAATAGATTCATACCCAAGCATGGATGTTAAGCCCGGGCTGCAATAAATATCTCCGGTTGTTACGTCCCAGTCCCATAACCCGTCTTTTGAGGCCTCCATGGCCAGAGCAAAGCGTTCCTGGCTCTGGAGCAAATCCTTCTCCGCAATTTTCCGGGAAGAAATATCTGTAAGAAAACTTTGGAAGTGGATAATCCTACCGTTTTCGTCCCGTACCACATTTACATTTATGGATATCCAGAGTGTAGATTTATCTTGGCGAACACCCCTGCATTCAAAGTTAAGCACTTCATCGTTTTCTCTTAAAAGACGGAGGAGTTCTTCTCTGTCTGACAAGTCGGCATAAAGCTGAGTATTAAGCCCCTTTACAGACTTAATGAGTTCTTCCGGTGAATCATAGCCGAACATCCTGGCCATGGCAGGGTTTACTGAAAGAAGCTGGCCATCGGGGGAGGTAGCAATGATACCTATGGGGGCATTGTCCAGGATGTCTTGAGAATCAAGAAAGATGTTTTTGTTAGGCTGATTTTTTTGAGAAGGCCGAGGCATGATAAGCTCCACAAAAGAATATAATTATTACAAAGCAAGAAGACCAAGACATGATTTTGACTGAGTAACGGTGCTTCTAAGTAACTTAAGGCGAATAGGCAACCAATTCAGCCATTTATACTTTTGCCATACAGATTGCTTCGTTCGCTA
>JBHEPK010000256.1:0-2248 GCA_046260325.1 Desulfonatronovibrio sp. | reverse complement strand
TTATGGGGTTGAGACCAAAGTGCTAAAACAAGCTGTAAGGAGAAACATCACGAGATTTCCGGATGACTTCATGTTTGAGCTGTCAAAACAAGAGGTTATGACCTTGAGGTCACAAATTGTGACCTCAAGATGGGGTGGAACACGATATCCTCCAATGGTCTTCACTGAACAAGGGGTAGCCATGCTGTCATCAATCTTAAACAGCGAGAGGGCTGTGCAAGTAAACATTTACCCTGTTAAATAGCTTGAGTATTAGGAATGTATTACACGTATGTTTTGCAAAGCCAAAAGGATGGTAACTTTTATACTGGGTTTACAAAGGACCTCAAGCTAAGATTTGAGCAACACAATAAAGGCTATGTCGAATCAACAAAAAACCGTCGTCCACTTGTTCTGGTATACTATGAGGCATGTCTCTGCAGGGATGGTGCAGCTCATCGTGAAAAATATCTGAAAACCTTTCATGGGAAATCATATATCAGGAAAAGGCTCAAATCTTATTTAACAGGGTGAAGATCATGCGGGCCTTTACCCAGCTCAGACAAATGCTGGCCTCTCATGAAGATTTGAGAAAAAAAATCGAAGAAATGGAATCAAAATATGATGGGCAGTTCCAGGTGGTGTTTCAGGCCATACAGCAGCTCCTGGATAAAGACCACCAACCGGGGAAAAAGATTGGATTCCTCAAGGAAGATCAGGCTGAATATCATACAGGCTGACGCCAGACCGTCTTTATGAGCAACCACTTTTACCACACCAAGGACTACTTCAACCAGACCATCCAGGTTGATCCTTCCTCATTTCTTACGCCCCTTATCAAACATCTTCAGCCAGGATCAAAGATACTGGACATAGGCTGCGGATCAGGCCGGGACATGCTCTGGCTGAAAGGGCGCGCTTTTGACTGCACAGGCCTTGAACGTTCCCCTGAACTGGCCGCTCTGGCCAGACAGCATTCATGCCAGCCTGTAATTGTGGCTGATTTTGAATCCTTTAACTTCAGCCGGATGAATATGGACGGGGTCCTGCTCATTGGCGCCCTGGTCCACATTCCCCCTAAAAATTTCCCTTTGGTCCTTTCCAATATTATCAAAGCCCTGAAACCTGAAGGCCTGGTCCTTATCACCATGAAACAGGGGCAGGGCATGCAGGAAGCAGATGATGGAAGGGTGTTTTATTTGTGGGGAAAGGAAGATCTTTTGAGTATCCTCAAAAAATTTGGCTTGATCTGTATTGAATTTTCTGTTCAAACTTCACAGGTGATAAAAAGTGATATTTGGATGGGTTTTGTACTGCGGAAGCGGGCCTGCTGATTCACAAAAAGACCCTTTTAAACACAAGGCTTTATCCCTGCATGATAAATGACTACCTGCAAAAGCTGGCTCGCCTGCGTACTGATAAAAACCGCAACCGCTGGACAGAGGCCACTTCCTTCCGCGCTCCGCACAAACCTTTTCTGCTTTTGTCGATAATGGATATTGCCGCCCAGGGCGAACTCACAACTCCGTTTATTGAACCCTCTTTTGATCTCATTGAACGATTTGCCCGTTACTGGAACCTGGTCATGCCAGTGGGAACAACAGGTAACATGGCTTATCCTTTTTTTTATATGCAGAGCGAGGGTTTCTGGAATCTGATGCCGAAGCCCGGCATGGAAAATGAAATCAAAGACAGAATCACTTCTTCAGTAACCCGATTGAAAAGTGTAGTCATGGGAGCTGAAATTGATCAGGAACTGTTTCTGCTTTTTTCAGAACATAAAACCAGGGAAGAACTCAGGGCCGTGATCCTGCACACTTATTTTGCCCCGGAGGTTCAGCAGAAGCTGCTGCTGGAAGCGTCAGAAAACCGGGAAGCATTTGAATACAGTCAGAAACTTTTGAAGGCCGCTGAAAAGGTCATGCCCTATGGATCTGAAAAAACCGCAAATATAAGGGATCAGGGTTTCCGCAAAGCGGTCATGTCCTTGTACGCCCATCGCTGCGCGCTGTGCGGTATCCGCATGCTCACTCCGGAAGGTCATACAATAGTTGAAGCAGCCCATATACGGCCCTGGTCAGATACAAATGATGACCGGCCCGCCAATGGAATGGCCCTGTGCAGGCTGTGTCACTGGAGCTTTGACCGTGGATTCATGAGCGTGAGTAAAGATTATGATATTCTGATTTCCCCATTATCAAGACTGGAACAGAATAACCCCGGTCCAATCATGACACTGGATCACAGGCCCATTTTCAGGCCTTTGGAT
>JBHEPK010000255.1:0-2255 GCA_046260325.1 Desulfonatronovibrio sp. | reverse complement strand
GCCTGTCTTTTTTATCTCCCGGGATCCCTATGCCGGTGTCGCGGACCATGAAGCGCAGGAATATTTTTGAAATCCCAGCATTGTCTTTCTCTTTATTTTCAATTCCAGCATCCCAGTATTCCAGCATTCCAGCATTCCAGCATCCCAGCATTCCAGCATTCCAGCATTATTTATTTTAGCCACCCGCTACGCTAAACAGTAAGCCAGACCTGAATACAGACATAGGAAAAAAGCTAAGTTTTTTTCGCCGCCAGGCGAGGCAACCTTTCCTGTGGAGAAGTCCTCCACAGGAAATAATCTTCCGTCTGCCTTCAATGTCTGCCTTTCTTGTCTGTGGCAAATAAACTCTTCTTCTTTCTTTGGCCTTTCTTGTCTGCCTGCCCGGTGAAACAAACGCATTTATTTGTCTTGGGCAGAACACCTCAATTCTTCCAGAACAGAGGCAGCAATTTTTGCTCCCTGTCCAGTCCTGTACCAAGAGGGCATACGGAGTCAGGTATCTAAGTTTGTCCGTAGTGCAGATTGTCAGGTTGTCTCCGGTTTCGATTTTCATGTTAAATCTCTTGACTATGGTATAAAATGAGATTAATTATCTCAACATGTATGGAGGATAAATATGCAAACACAACAAATGGCCCACGCTCAAATAACAATTCCGGCTGACAGCATAGACTTGTTAACTGCTCTTGTTGACAGGCTTGGGGGGCAGGTTTTGCACAATACTTTACCAGGTCTACCTTGTGATCCCATGCCAAATATTGAGCGTGGCGGGAAAATGCTCAAAGCGCTTCGCCAAAGAACTGGGTTTACCCAGAAAGATGTGGCAGGCGTGCTTGGTATTCCTCAGAGCCATATTTCCGAATTCGAGAGAGGTAAGAGAAACATTCCCTGCAAACATGCTCAAAAGCTTGCCGGACTGCTGCACACACTCCCGAGTCATTTCATGAAGCCAAACAGTGAAACTATTCAGGCCATGAATGAGCTGGAAAATGGGAAAGGACAACATTTCACATCCGCAGAAAAATTGTTTGATGACCTGGAGATATAGCTTGTGCTTACTCCAGTACAATCGTCAAAGCTCAAAAGAGATGTCAAGTGGATGTAAAAACGCGGCAAAGACATGGAAAAGTTGAAAAAGATGCTTAATCTTTTGATTAATGAAGAGTCCTTGCCAAGAGAATATCAAGCTCATCCGCTAAAAGGTAACTGGCTGCCGTTTTGGGACGCTCATATCGAACCTGACTGGCTTTTGATTTACCTTCATAAAAACGATGAACTTCTTTTAGCCAGAACTGGAACTCATGCTGATATATTTGATTCCTGAAGATCACTTAATCTCCGTTGCTTTGCCTTTGATTTATTTCGTCTTATTTTAGTATGAACGCTTTGTCTTGATTCACGGGGTAAACATCCCAGCATTTTCTTTGGTAATCCCAGCATTCCAGCATTGTATTATATCTTTATTCCAGCATGTTGTTTAAATCTTCTTCCTCAGATACCCCCGGAAAGCCTTAATCTGCGCTCTGCAATCACCTGCAAGGGCATACGTTTCACCAAATTCCTCCTGGCTGATATATCCACAGTCCAAAGCCCGGTACAATTGCGATTGCACCTCGCTGCACGAGCGCAATGAATATCCCATAAACTTGATAAATTCCTTAACTGATGAATCGTCAAACCCCTCAGCTATATTGTCCATAGCTGATCCGGAAGCCCTCCAAATCTGATCCTTCATACTGAAATCTCGGGAAAAATTCTGTTTGTTGATGAGTTGATATACTGCCAGGCAAAGCTCTCTGGCCTTCTGCCAGCAAGGTAAGTCCTCAAATCTGGTATACTTCATCCAACCACCCTCCAAAATTTTCTTATTCAATTCCAGCACTTCTTCTATTCATCCCAGCATTTCTTCAATCTTCATCTGTCTTTCAATTCCAGCATCCCAGAGTTCCAGCATTCCAGTATTCCAGCATTATTCCAGTCTTTTTATGCCAGTATTATTCATTTTAGCCACCCTCTACGCTTAACTGGCAAAAATTCAACTGGAACTGTTATAAACTCTCAACCCGTGCAGTCAATAACCATGCCTGGAGTCAGAACATGGCATCCCTTATCGACCATAATCTCTTCCCGAACCTGCTTCACAAACAATGCCTTCACCACTTTTCTGTCCTTGGTAAACGGAGCCTGTTCACTTTTGCACTCCAACTCATGCCTCAGCGCGTTCAGGTTTACTCTATCGCTCCACTTGGCTTCAC
>JBHEPK010000254.1:0-2255 GCA_046260325.1 Desulfonatronovibrio sp. | reverse complement strand
TAACAGGGCGGTCCATGGGATCACATATAAATGTAGATTTGCCCAATGGACAAAATGTTTTGGTGCCCATTATTCAGGCAAGTATTTCCAAGGGGCAGGCAGAGGTTCTGGTGCGTAAGGATGCCGGGGATGATCCTGACGAAACCCATGGTCTTTTAATCGGGGCCAGAGTTTGTTTTGAAAAAGATGGTCTAAAAATATCAGGCGGCCCTGGAGTTGGTCAGGTGACCAGACCTGGGCTGGCGGTAAAGCCGGGAAATCCGGCTATTAATCCTGTTCCTCTGGAGATGATTCGCAGCAGTGTTGCTGATATTACAGACAGGGGGCTGCTGGTAGAGATTTTTGTTCCAGACGGTGAAAGAATTGCCTCTAAGACCATGAATCAGCGTCTCGGAATTGTTGGTGGAATATCTATCTTAGGTACTTCAGGTATTGTCCGGCCGTTTTCAGTAGAAGCTATTCAGGAAACCATTGCTCTAAACCTCAATATGGTTGATCATTCTGAGTCTGTCCAGGTTGTTCTGGTCCCTGGACGCATAGGTTTCAGGGCAGCACAGGGGATGGGGTTTCATGAGGATGTCATTGTTGAAGTAAGCAATGAATGGGATTTTTCCCTGAAAAATTGTTTAGAGCATCCATTCAAAGAACTGAATATCCTGGGCCATCCAGGCAAGCTGCTGAAGTTTCTCAAAGGACAGTATCAAACGCATAGCAGGTCCGGTTCTGCTGTTCCTGTTTTTATCCAGGGAGCCAGGGAATGTCTGAGGATCGATTGGGACAGCTTAAACACAGTGGAGCAGGGATTGACAGCTCTAAATCAGGAACAAAGATCTAAGCTGGGCGATTATTTTGCTCATAAACTGAAAAATTGTATTAAGACCCGGACAGAGGGCAGATTCAGGATAAAAGTCTATCTCATCAACCTGCAGGGAGAAGTTTTTGGCTCAACCCATTGAAGATAAAATTGCTTTAGTCACCCTTTCTCCCCAGGGACTTGAGATTGCCAGAAAGATATCCTTGGAGGTTCCTTCAAGAATTTTTGTTCACAGTCAGGCAGCTCAAACAAATGATTATATTGTTTTTGACAGGGTTGTGGAGCTGACAGGAGAGATTTTTCAAAGTTATAAAAATATTGTTTATATTCTACCTGTGGGAGTAGCAGTAAGGGCGTTAGCTCCTTATATTCAGCACAAAACTACTGATCCGGCTGTGGTAACGGTGGACATGGGAGCCAGATGGGCCGTCAGCCTGTTGTCAGGCCATGAAGGCGGGGCCAATGATCTGTGTCTGAAGGTGAGCAATATATTAGGGTCTGAGCCCATAGTTACAACCGCTACAGAAGCGCGTAAGGATATTATCGTCGGCATAGGTTGTCGCAGGGGAGCAGATTCCAGAGATATTGTTCAGGCGGTTACCAGGACTCTGGAAAAGGTCGGACTTAATCTGGACCGGGTCAGGATGCTGGCCAGCGTTGATATCAAAAAGGATGAACAGGGGCTTATCCAGGCTGGCCTGGAGCTTGGCATCCCTCTATATTTTATCCATGGGAAACAGATTCTTAATTTACCTTTGAATGTAACAGAATCGGAATTTGTCAAAGAATCTGTAGGTCTTCCGGGAGTTGCTGAACCGTGTGCTCTCCTTGCTGGAAGAAATACTAAGCTTATACTTGGAAAGACAATATGCAAAAGCGTGACCATAGCAGTAGCGAGGGAAGACTTATTGTAGTTGGTATTGGTCCTGGCAATCCCTTAGATCGGACCATTCGGGCTGAAAAAGCCATTAAAGAGTCAGATGCTGTAGCTGGGTATCATAGGTACATCGAATTGGTTCAGGACCTTATCATTAATCAAAAGATTATTTCTTCAGGCATGACCCAGGAGCGGCAAAGATGCGCCCTGGCTATTGAAACAGCACTTGAAGGTAAAACAGTGAGTCTTATTTCTTCGGGAGATTCAGGCATTTACGGAATGGCAGGTCTGGCTCTGGAAATGACCAGGGAAATGAATATTGATCTTACGGTGGAGATTGTGCCTGGAGTAAGTGCGGCCCAGGCAGGTGCAGCAGCACTTGGGGCACCTCTTATGCTTGATTTTGCCTGCGTAAGCCTCTCAGATCTCCTTGTAAGCTGGGAGGAAATTGAAAGTAGACTCAAGGCCCTGGCTCAAGCAGATATGGTTACAGTGCTTTATAATCCCAAAAGTAAAAAACGAACCTGGCAGATTGAAAAGACAGTTGATATATTTTCAGGTTTT
>JBHEPK010000253.1:1891-2303 GCA_046260325.1 Desulfonatronovibrio sp. | reverse complement strand
TGCACTTGGAATTTTTGAACAGCCTGTCTAATAATGACTTTTTCAACACGCTGTTGAATCTGCTTTTTTATTATCACTATTTGACGCATAGGCCACAGCCACGACTGCGAGCACATTGGCAACCTCCAACGAACCATTACCAGTCCTTATCATTCGTCAATCGGCAACCTGCCCGGCAATTTTCTATTTCAGGAGGACTATTTTTTATTTCGCCACAACCCCATATGCAGTTATCCAAAGCCGATTCCCGGCTTTTTCCCAGCTGTATCCTGTACTGCAGATACCCCTCGCAGCCATCTCTTTCATGATCAGGCAATCCCTGGCAAAAATTGTCAATAAGCACATTACTGAAAGGGCCGTTCGCCCAGGCAGTTTTAAAACAGGAGAACCCGAAAACCAGAATAAGAACCAA
>JBHEPK010000253.1:0-1851 GCA_046260325.1 Desulfonatronovibrio sp. | reverse complement strand
CCTGTTACGGTTTACTCAGGTAATCGCCTAAACACCGGCTTCATTCTATCAGGATTGTTAAAATGTATTGCCAGCCAGACGCATGGTTCATTCACAGAAGTCCATTCAACTCTGTGCTTAAGTCCGGATGAAAGAAAAATATAGTCTCCAGGCGAAAGTTCTTTGACCTTTTCCTGCCCATAAATAAGTATTCCAGCCTGACCTTTCAAGAGCACGACCCATTCATCCCAGTCCTGATCATACCACTCACCCTCTGGGGTTGCCTGGCCCAGGGAAATAATTCTTTCAATCCTTACCACTTTTGATTTATGAATATCTTCAAAATGCTCCTGGTAATCTGCCCGGGGCAGGTTTTCATAAATATTACCGTAATATATCTTTTCCCTGCTCATAACAATCCTTTATATATCAATCTTTTGCCACCCACCATGAAGCCAGAACCGGGCCGGTGATATTCTGCCATATACTGGCCATCACTCCAGGCAGAGTGGCCAGGGGGTGAATATGGACCAGGGCCAGAGTTGCAGCCAGTCCGGAGTTCTGCATTCCAACCTCCAGGGTCAGGGCCCTCAACTGAGGCGGAGGGAAGCCCATCTTTGCGGCAACCATCCAGGCCAGCCCAAGTCCCAGAAGATTATGTAAAAGAATGGCCGCTGCTCCTGTCAATCCAATATTTACAAATTGCCCGGAATGCTGTCCGACAATGGCCCCCACGATAAGACAAATTGCCAGCATGGATATGAGCGGCAATATACTGGTACTTTTCTGAACAATTCCGGGAAAAATTCGTCTGCACACAAGCCCAAGTATAATGGGTATTATCACAATGATTAAAATAGATTTGAACAGCCCTGCCACAGGAATATCTAACCAGTGTCCAGCCAGCAGCCAGACCAGAACCGGAGTCAATACAGGTGACAGAAAGGTGGAAAAGGCTGTCATGGTTACTGAAAGGGCAACATCACCACGGGCCATATAGGTGATAACATTTGAAGCAGTACCCCCAGGACACGCACCCAAAAGCACCAGACCTACAGCAAGTTCAGGGGGGAGAAAAAATATTTTGGCCAGAAAAAAAGCCCCAAGGGGCATGATGGTAAATTGCAGCAGAGCTGCAATAAATACCCTGCCTGGATGTTTGAGGATTTTTCTAAAATCAGGCAAGGTCAATGTAGCACCCATGCCAAAGATAACTATGGCCAGAAGCAAGGGAATATGGCCTGCAAAAGGCTTAAAAAGCTGGGGCTGATAAAAACCAGTAATAGCCGCCGTTAGAACAAAAACGGATAGCCATCTCAGGCTTAAAGAGACTAATTTGTCCAGAAATGAATTCATGGTCACATATATTTGTTATATTTATTTAAAATGTATCTATTGAGCATAATAATGACGTCCGCAAAACAAACATGGAGTTAAGATGGTTATAACTCAAACCAATATTATTCAGTTACTCGTATCAGAGGCCCTTACCAAGCCTGATCAGGAAATAATTCAAACTGTTGCAGGAAGGCATTTACTTGGCCTGACTAACAACTTTAACACAGGTCTCTGTTCCATACTGACTGGTCTGTCAAGCTATCCTTACCAACCTCCTGAAATTTTATCTTCGATCCACAACCTGGCCCAAAATTTAAAGTTCCAGAATACCATAAATGCCTCGTGGGGTCTGGCAGCAATTAATTCCCTGCTTAACAAGAATACTCATGGCAGTGAAGTTAAAATCCAGGATCTGCTTTTAAACCTTGGCAAGGATAAAAATGTTGCTGTAATCGGTCACTTTCCTTTTGTGGAAAAGATGGGCTCTCAATTCAAAAACTTCTGGGTTCTGGAAAAAAATCCTGGGCCCAATGA
>JBHEPK010000252.1:0-2322 GCA_046260325.1 Desulfonatronovibrio sp. | reverse complement strand
GTCTTTTTCCTGCATTATTGAAAGGATATGATATGGCTGAAAAACCCACTTATGAAGAACTGAAAAGACGGATTCAGGACTTGGAAAAAGTTGAATCTGAGCTGATTCTTGCAGAAGATCGCCTGAAAAAGATATTCGACAATACACAGGATGCCATTCTTATTCATGATCTGGATGGAAAAACTCTTGATGTGAATGACCAGATGTGCCGGATGTATGGGCTGACCAAAGAAGAAGCACTTGAAGTTACTATTGAAAATATTTCCAGTTCCAGGATGCCAATGGAGAACCTGCTGGAAAAATGGCAAAAAGTTTTAAATGGTGAGAAGTTATTGTTTGAGTGGGAAGCCCGCAGACCAAAAGACCACAGCGTATTCAACGTGGAAGTCTCAATCCAGAAGATCAGCTTTCATGATAAAGATATTGTACTTGCCAATGTTCGCGATATCGCTGAACGCAAGCGGGCCGAGGAGGAGCAGGAAAAACTGCAATCCCAGCTGCTCCAGGCTCAGAAGATGGAGTCCGTGGGGATCCTGGCCGGGGGCGTGGCACATGACTTCAATAACCTGTTGCAGGTAATTCGCGGGAACATGGAATTGCTGGAACAACGCAATGTATCGGATTCCCAATTCCCATCCCGGATCAGCACCATTACTAAAAGCTTGGACAGAGCTGCCCAGCTGGTGAAACAACTCTTGTTTTTCAGTCGCAAGGCTGAATCACAAAAAGTGCAGGTCGACCTGAATCAGGAAATGGAGAGCATGACCCGGATCCTGGAACGGACCATCCCCAAAATGATCAACTTGGATTTGCATTTGGATCCAGCTTTATGGCCCATATCAGGGGATCCGGTTCAGATTGAACAGATACTGATTAACCTGGCCAATAACTCTGTAGATGCCATGCCCAATGGCGGAAGACTGTGCATTGAAACCAGCAACGTGCAACTGGACCAGAACTTTGTTAGACTCCATCCGGGCTCTTCGACTGGATTACATGTGCTCCTTACCGTCTCGGACACTGGCTCCGGCATGGACAGGGAGACCCTTGCCCATATCTTTGATCCATTCTTCACAACCAAGGAGGTCGGCAAGGGAACCGGCTTGGGCCTTGCTTCGGTTTACGGCATTGTCAAGGCTCATAACGGGTATATCCAGTGTTACAGCGAGTCCGGCCAGGGCACAACTTTCAGAATCTACCTCCCAGCCTTGGAACGGGGTGATCTGGCGGCAGTGGATCCGGAGCAGGAAACCTTTTTCCAGGGAGGCAACGAAATTATCCTTATGGTAGATGATGATCTGGATATTAGAGAATTGACAACGGAATACCTTGAGATGCTCGGTTACTGTGTCCAATGTGCGGCCAGTGGAGAAGACGCATTAAAAGTGTATCAGGATAGTGGCAACGGTATCGACCTGGTCCTTTTGGACTTGAACATGCCGGGCATGGGCGGTTATAAATGCCTGAAGGAACTTATGCGTATCGACCCGAAGGTCAATGTGGTTATTGCCAGCGGATATACGGCAAACAGCCGCGGCGAAGACGTATTTTCAGCCGGAGCCAGGGGCTTCATCGGCAAGCCATACCAGTTGAAGGAACTGACGGCTAAAATCAGGGAAATTCTGGACGCTGATTAGATCCCTGATAGCGAGTACGGCACGCCATAGTTATGTGTAATTATTTTGAAGACTGGTAATTGAAACCTTGTCAATTCGGGCAGTATTAAACTTTTATCTGAGCACGTAGTCTTGAAAATGTAGTTACTCAGTCACAATACCTTTAGTACATCTAAAAAGATGATAGTTCAAGGCCCAAACAAGGATTAGCGAAGTGGATATCCCTTTCTTGAATTCAAAAAATCCCGTCCTGTAAAATTACTTTAAATTTATTGGCCCTCAATTCTCATAACAACAAAAAACAAACTCTAAGGTTGTTTACTTTTTTATGATTATCAGCTATAAAAAGCTATATAAGATTAAGTATTTAATAAAAAACATGATGTTCTCCTTATTTCAATCAAAGGAAAGGATCATGCCTTAGTCTTCTTCTTTTGTAGTAATTTTATCCTCTTGTGGAGTTGATTATGCTAAGACCTTCTCAAAAAAATCAGCCTAACCAAAACATCTTTCCTGATTCTCAAGGTATCCTGGACAATGCCCCCATAGGCATATTCACTACCACTGACTACCGAGCATTGATAGACATTCCAATTTTTAGAACTTTCTATTGACAAAATCCTCATCTTTCAAGTGATGTATGTCAATTTTTCAAGAGATGTATTGATAAGAAGTGATTTTTGTAATATTAAGATCTTTATTGCGT
>JBHEPK010000251.1:1966-2350 GCA_046260325.1 Desulfonatronovibrio sp. | reverse complement strand
GAGTGGAAATTGCAAATCCGGCTGCCGGGAAACTCGGGTACGATCAGGGTTTAGAGATAAGTGGATCCTTTTTCACCCGGGAAATCATCAGACATATGCGTAAAAAAATCATGCCCAGCAAGCTGTTTGATTCCAAAAAGCAGGAGGCAGTTTCAGTGGATGCTCATGGAAAATCCTGGGATATCTATTTAAATGCGGCAGGCCCGGATAGTATTATCTTTGTTGCAGTAGATGTAACTTGGAGAATTCATCTGGAAAAACTCAGGGATGATGTTGAACGTATCACCAAGCATGATCTGAAAACACCCCTAAACGGCATTATCAGCATTCCTGAAATCCTCCTGGAATCCCCCAATCTTTCAGAAGAAGACAGGGAACTAATCA
>JBHEPK010000251.1:547-1956 GCA_046260325.1 Desulfonatronovibrio sp. | reverse complement strand
GGTACGTGCTTACGCCAGTCAACATAGATGCCATAGCCTTGACCAGACAGGTTTTGTCCCAGCTTTCCCCTTTCTGCAAAGGAAAAAACATCCAGACAAAAATAATGATAGACGGCAATCCAAGTTCCCCAAAAGACAAGTTAATGGTTCTCGGAGAGGAACTTCTTTGCTATTCAATGCTTTCCAACCTTTTAAAAAACGCACTGGAAGCTTCACCATCAGATGCAACTGTAAGCATCAATATGGAACAATTCATGGACCAGGCCCTTATATCTATTCACAACCAAGGGATTGTACCAGATGAAATCAGAGATATATTTTTCGACAAACTATCCACAGCAGGCAAAAAGTCAGGAACAGGAATCGGCACATATTCTGCTCAGCTCATGGCCAAAACCATGAATGGACATATTGAAATGCAAACATCTCATGAGTCTGGAACATATTTAAAAATTTATCTGCCTGTTGGCAGAGAATGAATTCAGGCAGGTCATAATTTTTGTGTTAGAAACACCAGGGCATAGAAAAGAAAGGAGGATAAAATGAAGATAAAGGTTTCCAGTTCAGGATCTGTAGAGTCATTTCAAAAAAACCTCAAAGAGATTGAGTCTGATTCAGACATAAAAGCTATTATGATCCTTGCATGTGATGCCAATGGATTCACTCCGGAAAATATTGATAAATACATTACTCAATGCCGGACTCCATTATTTGGAGGAATTTTTCCTCAGATTATCGCTCGGGGCATTAACATGGAAAAAGGCACTGTAATGGCTGGCCTTTCTCATAAAATTGAAGTTGCCTCCATTTCTGAACTGAGCAGTGATCATCTAAATATGGATGAACAGGTGCTCAGATCCTTTGAAGGGATTGATTGTATGGACAAAACAATGTTTGTATTTGTGGATGGGCTGAGCACCAGAATCAGCTCCCTGATTGAATCCCTTTTCAATAACATCGGCCTTATGACCAATTATATTGGAGGAGGTGCAGGCTCACTGAGTTTTGAAAAAAAACCCTGCGTATTTACAAATAAAGGTCTCAAAGCTGACACATCTGTATTGGCTGTATCTGAAGTTAAGAGCGGAATCGGTGTTGCCCACGGCTGGACACCCATATCCCAGGCCATGAAAGTGACCAGGTCTGAAAAAAACAGGGTAATTTCCCTGAACTGGGAGCCAGCTTTCCAGGTTTACCAACAGGTGATCAAGGCACATTCCAATGCTTCTTTTGAGAACTCATCTTTTTTTGACATAGCCAAGGGCCATCCCCTGGGCATAGTAAAGCTCGATACAGAAATGGTGGTCAGAGACCCCATTCTTATGGAAAATGACCATTTAGTATGCGTGGGAGAAGTTCCAGAAGGTTCTTTTGTATATATCCTGCAGGGAAACAGAGACTCGCTCATC
>JBHEPK010000251.1:0-537 GCA_046260325.1 Desulfonatronovibrio sp. | reverse complement strand
GTTCAGGCCCGGGATTCAGCCATGAAAAACTTTTCTGGAGATTTGAATAAATCATCCATGATTCTTATAGACTGTATCTCACGGGTTCTATTTATGGAAAATGATTTCAGCATGGAACTTTCAGCTGTGGATGACAGGGCACTGACTTTCGGCGCTTTGACCCTCGGAGAAATCGCCAATACCGGTGATTCATACCTGGAGTTCTACAATAAAACCGCTGTTGTCGGAGTTTTGGAGGATCCTGGTGCGAAATGAATTATATAAAGATATTCTCCTGGAAATAGCCCTTTCCATCAGCGGTGAATTTGACCTGCAAAAGCTTTTAAAAGGCTGCATCCCCCTTTTCCTGCGCAAGCTTGATTGTACTGCTGCTGCTGTATTGAGTCAGCAAGATGGTGAACCCCGCCTTGAAATGCTTATGCCAAGAGCCCTGGCAGCGAACAATGCTTTTGTTGAAAATCTGAAAAACTCATCAGAAATGCTGGAAAAATCAAACCCTCAGGAATGGCTGGAAAAATCCATTGAGAACAAAATCTA
>JBHEPK010000250.1:2070-2355 GCA_046260325.1 Desulfonatronovibrio sp. | reverse complement strand
GTACTTGATGAGGCCTGTCCTGCTGCACTTCCAACCGCAATGGCAACCTTGATTTTTAGCCCCAACGGAGTAAAAGCTACAGAGACTTGAGCTAATTGTCCGGCGCCTGATACAAAATCAAACATGCTGGATCTTCTATGAGCTATGCGCATATCAAGCTCCCTTCGCTCCTGAGGAGTCAGCTCCCGCGGATCAGGGAGGTTGTTCAGATCAATTGTGCCATCCGCAGTACCAAAACCGCCAGAGCTTGGATTGGCCCAGTCTGGACCGAGGGATGTTATTCCG
>JBHEPK010000250.1:0-2060 GCA_046260325.1 Desulfonatronovibrio sp. | reverse complement strand
CCGGAGGAGCCACCGCCGCCATGTCCACCAGGGCTGCCAAAGACAAAAGGCGACATAAACAAAATTATTACAAGTGAAGCCGCAAAGCTCTGAACAAGAATCTTTTTCTGCATTTCATCTCCTCCAGGGTTAACGAAATTATCGACTTTATGATAAATACTGCCACACTTTTACTTTTAATAAAGTCGTCTTCCTTGTAGACTTTAGAAACTTGTGTAAACTTTTTGTGTAGACCTGAAAGATTTCTTGATATATTTTGTCAATAGGTCAAAAAAATGATTACCCCAAAAAACATTATACCCGGCTTTGCCCTTGGCGGCTTTTTAGTCTGGCTTCTGACATTTCCCATGGAAGGAATACTCCCTGGAATACCCAGTATTCCTTTACTCTTTTCATACTATCTTCTAGCACACGCATGCTTTCTATTCTTGATCGGGATTTGTTTCACGCATGGCCTTTTCACCAGGACATTTCCCGCAGCTCTGGCCATAACAGCAGTAACAACTGTCATTTTCCCCAACTTTCCTGAATACTGGGTTATCCTGACAATAATTGTGGGCTCAAGTTCAGCCTGGATCATGGTCAAGGCCGGAACTCTTCTAAAATACAGTCCTTATCCACTGCTGAACTCGGCTATTGGACTGACCTTAGGTAATGCAGGAGTCTTTCTCCTGGCTGTATTGCCGGTTGAAAATGCCATTAACCCGATAATTGCTCTGTGTCTGATGCCCTCAATAGCAAGGGCAATACCATTTGAAACTGACAATTACAGGGTCCCTATAAAGAAATATTTGTTTCTGGTATTTGTATTTTATCTGGTCAGCGGCCAGATGTACGGATATCTTGACGTAATGTATTCTGCTATGGCAATGATTCCGGGAATTGAAGTAATTTTTTATATTCTTACGGTTGCTGCTGGCGCGGCTTTACTCAGAGTCAACCCCGGTGCGGCCCTCGCCTTTGGCATAGCCTTGAGCATGCTGTCTCTGTCTCTCCTTCAAAGTACAGAACCAGCGCACATTAACGCCAGCATGTACTTGAAACAGGCAGCTAAGGGCTTTATTGACATTTTTGTCTTTTCCATCATGCTCTCTCATGCCAATCCTATTTTCGCCTTTGGCGTTGTTTCCGGCTCTATCTGTTTGGGACTGACTCTGGGCGCCCTGATCTCATTTTTTTTAAGCGGCCTTGTTCTGTACACAATAGTTATCGGCAACATCGCCCTGGCAGGAACTATCATAATTTTTTTCTTTGTCCATCAGATGCAGATCCGTGAAACGCCTGACCCAAAGACACTCCATCATAGAGACCTGGAAAACCTTGTTAAACATCCTTACAACGAATTAATCCCCACTGGACCGGATGTAGATTTTGACATGGAGCAGGTGGTTCCTCGTCCCTTGCTTGGAAAGCTGTCAGATAGAGAAAGAAAAGTTCTGGAAATGGTTCTGCTTAAAAAAATGATATTCAGAGAGGTGGCTGTAGAAACAGGAATCTCTGAATCTTCAGTAAAAACATATATGCATAGAATTTATGAAAAGGCTGGAGTAAAAAATAAAAAAGGTTTGCAAGAGCTGGTTTTCACCAGTAAGAAAAACTGAGCATTCCAAGCCCGGCGATGGTTTATCCTTCTACATAACTTGTTTCGTTAAGCAACAAACTCAGTAGATAAAAAATTGAGCTTATAATTTGGAAATTCACAACATTTCTTTTATTTTCAATAATTCACCTTTTATATCCTTAAGAATCCCGGAAAGTCGGTCCTGCTCTTCAAGGCGCATTCGCGCACCATCAATGGTCAGTTTGTCTACATATAATAATTTTTTAATTTTTTTGAGTAATAAAATATGGTCATAGGTATAATAACGCTGGCCCTTACTGGTTCTGTGAGGGCGAAGCTGGGAAAATTCTGTTTCCCAGAACCTCAGAACATACGTTTCCAGCCCCAAAAGCTCAGCTGCCTGCCCAATTTTATACCTCTTTCCCTCCTGGCTCATTTTTTCAGCTCAAATCCTTTTGCTCTTTTTCAGCTACAGAGAGGTCTGCAGCCGTATCTCTGC
>JBHEPK010000025.1:17762-20278 GCA_046260325.1 Desulfonatronovibrio sp. | reverse complement strand
GTTTTGGACATTACGGTGATGATCATGTGCGATTTGCTCTTGTTGAAAACAGGCACCGCATTAACCAGGCCCTGAGGGGAATAAAAAAGGTTCTGGGTGGATAATGGATAAAAAAGTTATAAATCTTGCTCTGGCCGGTTTTGGAACTGTAGGAACTGGTCTGGCAAAAATAATTCAGGAAAATGGTTCATGGATAGAAAGAAGAACCGGTAAGCGCCTTGCAATCAAAAAAATATTGGTCAGGGATTTGAGCAAAATAAGATCCTTTGTTCCGGATCCAGATGCCAGGTTCACAGACAACATGGATGATCTGCTCATAGATAAAGATATTGATATTGTTGTCGAACTCATGGGCGGACTCAATGAGGCTTATACTCTTATTGATTCAAGTTTGCGCAGCGGTAAGCATGTAGTGACCGCCAATAAGGCCCTGCTTGCTGAAAAAGGAAATGAACTTTTTGTTTTGGCCAATGAAAAAAACTTGGGATTATATTACGAGGCAAGTGTTGCTGGCGGGATTCCCATTGTCCAGACTTTAAAAGACAGTCTGGCAGGCAATAAAATAAAATCAATTACCGGGATCCTGAACGGAACAGCAAATTTTATCCTGAGTGAAATGACTTCTAAGGGACTTGATTTCTCTACTGCCCTTAATGCTGCCCAGGAAAAAGGTTATGCTGAAGCAGATCCAACACTTGATATTGAAGGGATAGATGCAGCGCACAAACTGACCATACTGATGAGACTTGCCTACGGCGCAGATTATCCTCTCGAAGTGCTGCCGGTTCAGGGCATTTCCCAGGTAAAGGCCACAGACATATCTCTATCAGGTGAATTCGGCTGTGTCTTGAAGTTGATAGCCCAGGTAAGAGAAAAGTCAGACCATCTTCAGGCGGGCATTTTCCCTGCCCTGCTGCCTAAGGATCATATTCTGGCCAAGGTAGATGGTCCGTTTAATTCCATACTCCTGGAAGGCAACGCAGTGGGGCCGATAATGCTTTATGGTCAGGGTGCTGGGGATCTACCCACAGGAAGTGCTGTTCTTGCTGACATCATGGCCCTGGCAAAGGATAATTCAGCTATTGACAATACAGGTTTTAAAGAAAAAACCCTGCCCAAAGCTAAAATTGTAGAACCGGACCTTGCTGTACACAGGCATTATTTCAGAATGACCGCTCTGGACAAGCCAGGAGTTCTTTCTGCAGTAACCGGAGTTATGGGGGAACACAACATAAGCATTGCCCAGGCAGTTCAGAAGCCCGGCCCTGATGGAAAAAATGTGCCCATCGTCTTTTTGACGCACAGGGCACAGCTTAAGTCTGTATATTCGGCTTTGAAGGTTATTGATAAGTTTGATTTTATTACAGCCCCAACGGTTCACTACAGGATTTTATAATGAGCAAAGTATTAATGTTGATAGCAGATGGTATGGGTGACTGGCCCAATGATTCCTTAAATGGAAAAACTCCTTTGGAAGCAGCAGACACGCCAAATATGGATTCTCTGGCATCAAGATCAAAAGTGGGAATATGCCAGACCATTCCCGAGAGTATGCCTCCAGGGTCGGATATCGCTAACATGTCTTTATTAGGTTATGATCCCGCAGTTTACCATACTGGAAGAGGTCCCATAGAGGCTGCAGCTCAAGGACTGGAAGCGGATTCTAATGATCTCATCTGGAGATGCAATCTGGTATCCCTTACCAGTCTTGATATTGGCGGAAAAATGATTGATTATTCCGGCGGTCATATAACTACGGATGCAGCAAAAATAATAATAGATGCGTTAAAAAAAGAGTTAGACGATGAGGAATTCACTTTTCATACCGGAGTACAGTACAGACACCTTCTGATTCAGAAAAACGGTATAAACTCTCCAAGTCAAGAAATCTGCATTAACCCACCCCATGATATTTTAGATGAAATTATTGATAAAGATCTTGTAAGATATCAAGCTTATCCACCCCTCTGGAATCTCGTCCAAAAGGCTGAAAAAATTATCAGTAAGCTTAATAGTACCCCGGGGGTTAATAGTATCTGGCCCTGGGGTCAGGGCCAGCCATTACAGCTTCCCGCTTTTCATGACAAGTTCGGCCTTAATGGTGCAGTTATTTCAGCAGTGGACCTTATTAAGGGGCTGGGCCGGGCAACAGGTCTCAAGGTTATAGATATCCCGGGTGCAACAGGCCTTTTAGACACGAATTACCAAGGCAAGGCCAAGGCAGCCATGGACTTCCTTGAAAAAGGTGATTTTGTTTTTGTGCACCTCGAAGGGCCTGACGAATGCGGTCATATGGGTAGCATTGAAGATAAAACAGAGGCCATAGCGAGGTTTGACAGGTTGATTGTCGGGCCATTACTGGAACACCTTAAAGGGGAACAATTTAAAGTTTTAATTTGCTGCGATCACCTGACTCCTGTTAAAATCAGAACACATTCCAGTGATCCGGTTCCTTTCCTGATTTATGACAGTTTTAAAGAAGAAACCGGGACTGAAGCATTTGCAGAGAAATATGC
>JBHEPK010000025.1:14780-17752 GCA_046260325.1 Desulfonatronovibrio sp. | reverse complement strand
GTGCTTAGATGAAAACGCCCTCAAAGGAGTTTCCCCTTCCTCAAACATGGCACTACCACAGGGTTTCCTACGGTGAAACCGACGCCATGGGGGTAGTTTATTATGCCAATTATCTGCACTGGTTTGAAATGGCCAGAGGTACATATATAAGGGAAAGGGGCATAAGTTATGTTAAAATAGAAGAAAAAAAACTTTTCCTTCCAGTGATTAGAGCTGAGTGCAAATATTTTCAGCCGGCCAGGTTCGACGATATAATCTACGTGAGGGCGGCCATAAGCAAGTGGGGCAGAGCCTCATTTATTTTTGATTATGAGGTTACCAGCGAAGACAGGTCCAGAGTTTTAACCATTGGGCAGACTGGTCATGCCTGTGTTAATGAACTTGGCAAGCCGGTACGCGTTCCTGAGTGGCTGAAAAAGATGTGCAGTAACTGAGACTGGCAAGTTTAACTCAGTCTTTTGTAATGATTTGCGGAGATCTCATAAAAAAAGGCCCGGAACTGTTGAACCGGGCCTTTTCTATTCATATTTTCCTGAAATTGCAGATTTAATCCTCCAGAGTTGAAGTATCTCCAACTTCCTCGCCGAGTTCCTGAGCTTTGAGTACCCTGCGCATTATCTTGCCGCTTCTGGTTTTGGGCAGCTTATCCCTGAATTCAATGCTTTTGACCACAGCAACCGGGCCAAGCTCCTTTCGAACGTGGGCCTTAAGGATCTTGATGAGTTCGTCAGTATCATCTGTATCAGCATCTGCGCTGAGGGTTACAAAGGCCTTGGCAACTTCGTGCTTGATTTTGTCAGGTATACCGATAACAGCAGCTTCAGCAACAGTCTTATGGGAAACAAAGGCGCTTTCAAGCTCTGCTGTTCCAACTCTGTGACCGGCAATGTTAAGTACATCATCAGAGCGACCCTGAATCCAGAAGTATCCGTCTTCATCTTTACGGGCCACGTCACCTGCCAGATAATATCCTGGAAATTTTTCCCAGTATGTTTTTTTGTATCTTTCAGGATCTTTGTACAAGGTACGAAGCATTGAAGGCCATGGCCTTTTTAAAACAAGATAACCACCCTTGCCCGGCTCAACAGGGTTGCCATCTTCATCAAGAACATCTGCCTCAATACCGGGTAAAGGTTTTGTCGCTGATCCTGGCTTGAGCAGAGAAATTGGAAGAGGACTGATCATAAAAGATCCAGTTTCAGTCTGCCACCAGGTATCCATAACCGGACATTCTGAGCGTCCGATATTTTTATAGAACCACATCCATGCCTCGGGGTTAATAGGCTCACCAACAGTTCCTAATAATCTCAAGGTGGATAGATCATGCTGCTTGGGATATTGGGTTCCAAAGCGCATGAGCATGCGAATGAGTGTGGGAGCAGAATAGAAAATATTCACGCCATATCTGGCCACGATATGCCATAATCTGTCAGCCTGGGGGTAAAGAGGATGTCCTTCAAACATGATTGTGGTGGTTCCGGCCAGAAGAGGTCCATACACAACATAGCTGTGCCCGGTTATCCATCCTGCATCTGCAGTGCACCAGAATATATCCGTGGGTTTAATGTCAAAAACCCAGGTCAGGGAGCGGTGAACCCCGACCATATAACCGCCATGAGTGTGCACAATACCCTTGGGTTTGCCTGTAGTTCCAGAACTGTAAAGCAGAAAGAGCATATCTTCAGAATCCATTACCTCTGTTTCTGATATGGGGCTTTCCTTTCGCACAAGGTCCTCATACCAGAGATCACGCATCTCAGTCATTTCAGTCTCGACATTAGCTCTGTGAACTACAACAACCGTATCTACGCTCTCACACCCGCCAACCAAGGCTTCATCTACAATGCTTTTGATATTGATTACGCGGCCATTGCGGTAAAAGCCATCAGCAGTAATAACCAGCTTTGCCTGGGCGTCATTGATTCGTTCCCTGAGGGCTTTAGCAGAAAACCCGGCAAAGACCATGCTGTGAACAGCTCCAACCTTGGCAACCGCCAGCATGGCAATCATTGTTTCCGGCAATGGAGGAAGGTACAAAACTACCCGATCTCCCTTTTTAATTCCTAAGGATCGAAGAGCATTGGCAAACTTATTTACTGCACGGTATAATTCGTAATAGGTCATTTTTTTGGAATCACCGGGTTCGCCTTCCCAGATAAGAGCCAGCTTATTTTTATTGGATGTTTCTATATGCCTGTCCAAGGCATTATAAACAATATTGCATTTTGCCCCGGTATACCACTTGTAAAAAGGTGCGTCAGAATCATCTAATACTTTATCCCACTTTTTAAACCAGTCTAATTCCTTGGCCGCATCCTCCCAGTAGTCAAGGTAGTCATCCTTGGTTTTCTTCATTACTTCAGTGTATTCCTGGGGATTAATGTTGGCCTCTATGACCATTTGGGGTAGAGGTCGAAAAACTCTTTCTTCGTGCAACAGTGAATCAAGGGCTCCTTTGCCTTCCATAATAAATCCTCCTTTGTCTCAACAAAAAATGTCGAGATATCCAACAATTGATCTGGTTTAACAAACCGTTTTAATCAGCCATCTGAGCCATTGCTTAATAATGTTTAAGCTCGAATTCTATCAGCATATTTTCTAACGTAGACTTATAGCATTCGGGCTCAGGTAATTTCAACAGGTTTGTATAATAGGACTTTTCAATAACTCATTATACGTAAATCAAAAAAAATGAACTTTTATTTATATGACGACAATTTAAGTGAAATAAAACAAAGTTGGATATTTAATCGACTAAAGGCAATTACTTCTGGTTAAACGGTGATGTGAGGAATAAAGGAAAACTGGCAGGTACTTACAAGGATATGACAAGTACCAAGGGGTAAGAAAAAAAAAGGCTATAGCGATTCTGGTCAGAAATTTAAAGGCCAAGTATCTGTTTCAATTCGCTAATTCGTCTTCTGCTGATGGGAAGTTCAATTTTTTTGCGCCCGGCAGTTCTGAGCATAAAG
>JBHEPK010000025.1:8974-14770 GCA_046260325.1 Desulfonatronovibrio sp. | reverse complement strand
GAAGTGAAGCAATTTCATTGACCATTTCCAGGTTGACCAAGTACTTGCGGTGAACCCTGAAAAATCCGTATCTGCTCAGTCTTTCTTCAAGATTTTTTAAGCGATAAGAAGTGAGGAATTTTTCCTGAGAGGTATGCACAAAACTGTAGTCTTCATAGGCTTCAACAAAGACTATCTGATTG
This sequence comes from Desulfonatronovibrio sp., assembly GCA_046260325.1. Classification (GTDB taxonomy): domain Bacteria; phylum Desulfobacterota; class Desulfovibrionia; order Desulfovibrionales; family Desulfonatronovibrionaceae; genus Desulfonatronovibrio. The sequence continues at coordinate 14,588 of JBHEPK010000025.1, read as the reverse complement.
TATGGAACCAAAATCATTTTACCGTCAAGGTTTATGGGCAGTTTTTCAATTTCAACCCTTGTATGATTAACATTCCAGGCTTTTTTTAAAGCAGTAAGGAAAGATGCTTCATCATCATCATTTAAGTTGAGTTTTACCGTTTCTTCTTCAAAATTCAGCTGCTGGCTGGAGTTATCAGGCATATCACGATCAACTATTCTGGGCTGGGTAGAAAATCTGTTGAGCCGTTCAAGAGTCTTGCCTACTCTGGATCTGGAAAAAGGCCAGATGAGATAATCAGTTGCTCCAACTTCAAATGCTTTGTATGCCATTTGTTCGTCATCAGCTATAAAGACAATATTAGGCCTATGTTTTCTCTGATTAAGCATTTGGGTCAGCTCGATACCATCAACCCCGCTGGGAAGCTCAATACCCAGGAAAAAAACATCATAAGAGATGCTTTCAAGGAGCTCCAATGCCTCAAAGGAAGTAATGGCCTCACCAAGAATCTTTATGTGTTTCTCCTCGGCGAGATACTCTCTCAGCTTGGTACTAACTTCGCGCTGGGGATGGATGATAAGGGCTTTTAAAAAAGACATATCTGGCCTGGTAAGGAAAAAAGTTTTCAGCCTGCTTTAAAAGGTAACACCTGAAATAATTACGCAGGACAAGTTGTTTGTAAAGTGTTCCTGGACTATATAATCAGACTTATGTCCAGAACCTGATGTTTGTTTAACCTGAAAAGATACTTATAGCAATAGAGCATTGATCAACCAGCCGATATTAACATCTCCGGCAGGAGGTTTGCAAACCTCAGTCTTATTATCCACCAGCATCAGTCAATAGATCCTACAGGTACGGAAGACATTAGATATTTGAGATCCTGATCAGTAAAGTAAAATCCCAGACCTCCAAAAAAGGATCGGTTATCACGGTTTTCGCTGATAAAATCATCATAACCTGCAGTAAGATAGAAATTTTTGAGAAAATACAGATTTGCACCGGCCTTGAGGTGAGCCCTGTCATCTGAGCCAAGGTTAAAAGCTTCAGCAAAAAGTTTAATTCGATCATCCCATAAAAAGTAGTCCATTCCGACTCCGCCTGAGGACTCGATAATTCCACCGCGCAGGATGAGGTCATTCCATCTTTTGGCCAATTGAGCAGAAAATTTAAGTCTATTTTTTTCTGTCTTGTCCTCTATTGTCCGGGTTGTACTCCATGTGCCATCAGCAGCCTGAAACCGTCTTGTTGTATCTGTAGTTTCGGTCCTTCCTTTGGGATCATCAATAAGGGAAAACAGATAGAATTTGTCTTCAGCTGGTTGCAGTGTAAGGTTCAGATAGGACTTGGGATCTCCGGATTCAAACATGTATTCTGTATGGAAATCAACAATGGTCTGGAAACGGTCAAACCGATCTATAAAGTCATTAATTCCGTCTAAGGTGTCATCTATTTTCTGCCCTGTTCCATCATCACTTATGAGCTTGCCAAGAGTTCCCTGACCCTGGTCCAGCTTTCTGGAAATACTTTCCAGAGATGCAACGGTTTCCCGCATATCATCGCTCATCTGTTTATCCTGAAGAAGAGTGGCCACAGGTCCTTCTCCGTGTTCGGCTGTGGACAAAATGCTGCTCATCTGGGACAGAGCTACATTTAGCTCCCTGGAAGCTGTTTCAAAATTCTGAACCATGTATCTGATGCTTTCCTTGTTGGAGCGGCTGATATCTGCCAGATCAGCTGAAAAATGCTCCAGATTGGCTACAATCATTTCCACGCTTTTGGTGTTGGCCTGCACCAGTTGGTTGATGCTCACGGCAAACTCCCGCAGACTGTCAAAGGTTTCCTGCATGCCTGCTTCACCTTCAGGGCCGCCCAGGACATTGGCCACGCTTCTGGATACAATGCGCAGATCATCAGCAATATCACCTACCCTGGCCATAACCTGGTCCAGGTCAGTGGGTTGTATCCCTTTGGCAATAGTTCCCTGGTCATCAATTTTGGCCGTTTGAGGAGTTCCAGGATTGATCTCCACAAACTTATCACCAAGTACACCTCTGGTTCTTATGGTGGCTTGAGCATCCTCGTATATGCTGACATCAGGTCGGATAGCCATGCCGATTCTCGCCAGATTGTTTTCTAAGGCAATTTCGTGGACGACTCCTATATCTATCCCTGCAATTTCCACTGGAGAATTGGTCTTAAGGCCTGAGACGTTTTCAAAGTGGGCGTAAACAGTATACATTTCTTTGGTTACTACCCTGCCCTTAGTTATCTGAGTTGTCATGTAAGCCATAAGAATAAGGGCAACAAAGACAAAAAAACCTACTTTTACTTCAGCGCCAATTTTTTGTTTCATAATTTTAATATCTTTAATTTACTTTTATGGGGCCCTGGGCCTCACCCCTGATAAACTGCCTGACTACAGGATCCTCATTTAGCCTTATTTCTTCGGGACTGCCCTGAGCAATGATTTTGCCTTCATAGAGCATGTATATGTTATCGGCGATTTTCATGGTGGCATCAATATCATGGCTTATGACTACACAAGTTGCACCAAATTCCTTTTGAGTGCGTACTATGAGCTCGTTTATGGCAGCAGCCATAACCGGATCAAGTCCGGATGTTGGTTCATCAAAAAGAACTACTTCAGGGTCCATGACCAATGCCCTTGCAAGGCCTACTCTTTTACGCATTCCTCCTGATAGTTCAGAAGGCATTTTAACCCCCATGCCTGACAGGCCTACAGAAGCGAGCTTTTGCTCCACTATTTCATCAACTTCCCTGGAGGTTTTTCTTGTGTGCTCAATCAGGGGAAATGCGACATTTTCAGCAACAGTCAGGGAGTCAAACAAAGCAGCTTCCTGAAAGAGCATCCCGAAGTTACGTCTGATTCTGGCAAGCTGTCTTTCATTCATGGGAACAATATCTTTGCTTCGGATAAGTACCTGGCCTTTGTCAGGCTTGAGCAGTCCAATGATATGCTTGATAAGAACGCTCTTACCCCCTCCGCTTCTACCGATAATGATATTTACCCTGTCTTTTTCAAGAGCAAGATCAAGGTCCTGGAGAACAGTGAATTCTCCAAATGATTTGCTGACTTTTTTCAGCTCAATGATTTTTTTTTCATCGCTCATATTAAAACATCAGGGCTGTTAGAATATAGTCGCTTACAAGGATGAGAACGGATGCCATGACCACGGCCTGGGTTGTGGAGCGCCCTACCCCTTCTGCACCACCGCCGGTATAGAAACCCTTGTAACATCCCACAAGAGTCAGGATTACTCCAAATACAGAAGCCTTGATAAGACCGTTATAAACATCTCCCAACTCAACAAACTCATAAATTTTATTCATAAAAAGGCCGCCATGGATACCCAGGACTTTAACTCCTACAATGTATCCTCCCAGGATACCCATAACATCGCTGACAATTGTAAGCAAAGGCATGACAATTAAACCAGCCAGCACTCTGGGAAGGACCAGATACTGGACCGGATTGATTGCCATAACGGTCAAGGCGTCTACCTGTTCTGTAACCCTCATGGTCCCTATCTCAGCGCATATGGCAGACCCGGCGCGACCGGTGACCATAAGTCCGGTTATGACCGGTCCAAGCTCTCTGGTCATGGACAGGGCAACCGTTGCCCCTACCAGTGTTTCAGCTGAGAACATTTTAAAAGCGTAATAGGTCTGAAGAGCCAGGACCATGCCTGTAAAAAGAGAGGTCAGCATTACCACAAACAAAGAATTTACACCAATAAATTCCATTTGCTTGAAAAAAAGCCGGACTCTGAAGGGGGGGCGGAAAAGCCAGGACAAAGCTTCAAGAAAAAGCATCATCATCTGTCCCATTTCTCTTAACATTGAAATGGTTATTGTTCCGATATATTTAAAGAATCCCTTCATTTTTGAATAATACAGTCCGTTAAAGCAGTTGTGTTATTAAGTGAAAGCAGTCTGAATCACTCTTCAATCAACGATGTGTAAAACATTAGTTCTTCAGGAAAGCGGGTAAAAATCATTTCTCTGACCAATCGATTGCTCTCCTGGACATCATTACTTTCAAGCACCCGCTTAAGGAGGCTTTTGCATTCATCCATGGTAGCCTGGCGGATAATGCGCTTAATTCCTGGTATGGCCTGGGGATTCAGGCTTATGGAGTCAATCTGCATACCCATAAGGATGGGTACGCAATAAGGGTCAGACGCTACTTCACCGCAGAGACTTACTTCTATTCCCGCCTCATGACCGGCATCGACCACATATTTTATGCTTCTTAAAATAGCTGGATGAAGAGGCTGGTATAGATAGGATACGTGTTTGTTGGTTCTATCTATTCCCAGGGAATACTGAATAAGGTCATTGGTTCCTATGCTGAAGAAATCCACTTCCCTTGCTAACATATCTGAAGTGAGCACAGCACTGGGCAGTTCAATCATTATACCCATGGGCATAAACGGATCAAAGTTTACGCCTTGAGATTTGAGCTCTCCCCTGACCTGATAATAAATCTTTTTTATTTCAAGAAGTTCCTGCAGGCCTGAGATCATGGGAAACATAATAGAAATATTTCCCAGGACGCTGGCCCGAAGTATTGCCCGTAGCTGGGTCTTGAACAGTTCTGGATGCTTGCGGCAGAACCTTATGGCCCGCAGACCAAGAGCGGGGTTGGCCTCTCTGGTGGGTCCAAATTGGGTAGCGATTTTGTCAGCCCCTAAGTCCAGGGTTCTGATGATTATTTTTTCGGGGTAAATAATTGAGGATAAGTCCCTGTATTCTTCAAATAATTCTTCTTCAGTAGGTAAGTCGTCACGATTGAGATAGCTGTACTCGGTTCGGTACAGACCGATTCCCTCGCCACCATTATCAATAACAGCTGCAACCTCTTCAAAGAGTTCAATGTTGGCAGAAACCTTTACTTTGTAACCGTCAATGGTTTCGGCCGGGAGGTAGCAGTTTCTGTTGACTTGAGACTGATAATTCTCAAACTGGTATTTAAGTTCAGTATAATGGGCTAATTGTTCTTCTTCCGGGTCAACAATCATTTTGCCGTTGAAACCATCAAGAATTATGAACTGTCCGTCCTGAATTTCAGACAAGCCTTCTATTCCTACAATAGCGGGGATCTGCAGAGATCTGGCAATAATTCCGGCGTGGGATGTCTTGCCTCCGGAAATAGTGGCAAATGCCATTATTTTATCAAGCTGAAGCTCTATAGTGTCAGCAGGTGAAAGGTCTGAGGCCAGCAAAATCATTCGTTTTTTCAAAGAATTAATGTCTGAGGGTTTTCCGTAGAGCTGCTTTTTAACTCTGTCTGCTACTAAGCGGACATCGTGAATTCTCTCGCGGATATACTCATCTTCAATTTTGCTGAAGGCTTTTTCAATGTCACCAACAGCCTTTTCCAGGGCCCATTCAGCATTAATCAACTTATCCTGAATATATTTTTTTGAAGCACTCTGGAATTTTTTATCTTTGAGGAGCATTATATGAGAATCAATAATAGCTGCCTGTTCCTTAAGCTCCCCAGGTATTTTCTCACCGATGCTCTCCAGTTCCGCCAAAGCAGAAGTGAAGGCGCTCTGGAGTCTGTTTGTTTCTTCAGAAACATCTTGAGGATCAATATCCATGCGAA
>JBHEPK010000025.1:0-8964 GCA_046260325.1 Desulfonatronovibrio sp. | reverse complement strand
CCATTGAAGTGTTACTGCCACGATTAAGGAAATAGGTCTTTCCTATGGCTACCCCTGATGAGACTGGAATGCCTCTTAGTATTTGCTCAGCCATTCATTTGTTTCCCTCAAACCTGCCGTTGATCAGTTTCCTGATATGTTTGACAGCCTCATGCGCATCTTCACCATTGGCTCTAATGCTAAGTGACCCTCCATGGGGAACAGCCAATGTCAGAATGTCCAGTATGCTTTTGGCATCCACTTCCCTTCCGTCAAAGCAAAGCTGAATTTCTGAAGAAAATTTCTGGGCTTCTTTAGCCAGAACAGCTGCAGGCCTGGCGTGAAGTCCATACTCATTATCAAGATGAATTTTTATTTCTAAATTGCTTTGATCCACTGTGCTAACCATTAATTTATCAAAAAAATGTTCTTATCCAGTTAAGGCTCTCGGGTACAAATGTAAGCAAGCTTAGAATGAAGACCAAAAAAAGCTCCCGAGTCCATGGTATACTCCGGTAAAAGTATGTCAAAATAAGACCGGTAAATGATATCAGAATAAAGCTATATATATGCCAGTTAAAGGGCCAAATGACAAGCCAAAAAGCCAGTACCAGCCAAGAGTTGAACACTTTCAGCCTGCTGCCCCAGTTGATAAGGTTCCATTTTTTGAGATTGTTTATAAAAACTAATCCCTGGGTAAGGCCCATGTAAAATGTATAAACTTTAAATAGTTGTACACCCATTAAGAATGCCACACTTAGAATTAGAACTCCATGACTCATGCCTGAAAAAAGCAGAAGTATGCTTACTAAGCTCCAGGTTATGAGCAGGCTGCCGCTGAAAAAAGAATCACCTATGGCAGACAGGGTAAATACGAGGGTAGATTTTACTTTTGGCAGTGACGGGGCTGGAAAAAGGTCTCTATCAATTTCTCTTTCTAAGGATAAAAAAAGCCCTATGAGCAGGGGGTTCCATATGGGATGGGTATTGTACAGCTTGATATGTCTTCGCCTGGCCTTCTGCAACTTGCCCGCATCAGAATAAATTTCCTTTAAACCTGGATCCAGGGCGTAAGCAAGGCCGATATTCTGCATACCTCTGGTGTTGAAGGCCCCTGCTGTCATGTATGAGCGTAAAAAACACTTTAAAAGGGCTCTAAGACTTACTGGAAACATCAGTTATCTTTGTGGATCATCAGGTTGTAGATTTGTTTGGAGTTCCATCCTGTGCATTCCTGGCTTGCCAGCCTGGCTGCATGTTTAAGTTTGCAGCCTTCCTGAATGTGCCGGTTAACAACTTTTAGAAGATCAGCTTTTCCCGTTGGTGTAGTGTCTTTTGAGGCTGGGCCAATAATTATGGTGATTTCCCCAAGGAGATTATCTGAATAAATGATTGTCTCACCAAGTTTTCCCGGGATGAATTCCTCGAATTTTTTGGTCATCTCCCTCGCTATACAGAATTCCCGCGGTCCAAGGATTTCAAAGGCTGTACTCAGGGATGCGGTTACCCTGTTTTTTCGCTCAAAGAAGACCAAAGTGCCTGGGACATCCTTCCATTTTGTAAAAAGAGATTCAAGCTCTCCTTTTTTTCTGGGCAGAAAACCCAAGAATGTAAATGGATAAGGAGCAATTCCAGAAGCCATCAAAGCGGCTATGGGGGCGCAAGGACCTGGTACAGGAATTACTGGCAGATTTTTTTGCCTGAAAGTCCTGACTAACCTGTATCCGGGATCTGCCAGTAAAGGCGTTCCAGCATCACTTACCAAGCAGCAGTCATTGCCTGCCTCAACCTGTTCAATGGCGATCTTGATGCGTTGTTCTTCATTATGTTCGTGCAGGCTTAAAAATCTTGGGCCTTTTATTTCTAAGCTGTCCAACAGATGACCTGCCCTTCTGGTATCTTCAGCAAAGATGATTGCGGCATTTTTAAGGGTGCAAACGGCTCTCCTGGATATGTCACCAAGGTTGCCAAGGGGAGTTGCTACCACCCACAGGGCTGAATTCAATTGCGTTTTGGACATGTTCAACCTTGACTTGAGTTCCAATGGTCACACTGATGAAGTCGAATCGGCATTCATTTTCCCAGAGGCCTTCCTTGCAAAGATAATGATTGGCCGTCCGTAGAAGGTTCTGTTTCTGATGATAGCCAAGACTCTCCACTGCCTGTGCCGGACCCTGAGCTGATCTGGTCTTTACTTCAACAAATACGATTACTTTTCCCTGGCGGCAGACGAGATCCAGCTCTCCCCTGCGGTAGCGCCAGTTGCGCTCCAGGATTTTGTAGCCTTTTTCTGAAAGATAAGAACCAGCTACCTGTTCTCCGAATTTTCCAATGTCCTGCCAGCTGTCAGCCACAAGGTTTTCTCCCTTGAAATAGGTCGCACACCCCTGAAAGTCATCCTGTGTATGGGAGCAGGCCCAAGACGTCTTAAGGCTGACAGGTGATCTTTGGTGCCGTACCCCTTATGTCTGGCCAGTCCGTAGCCTGGATATTTCTTTTCAAGACTCTTCATTAGTCTATCCCTGAAGGTTTTGGCAAGTATGGATGCAGCAGAAATACACGGTACCAGTCCATCACCGCCTACAATTGTTTTTTGAGATATTTTCAGAGGAATTTTCTGGTTGCCATCAATAAGTACCTGGCTGGGGGTAATTTTCAGGGTGAGTACTGCTTTGACCATAGCCTTGAGGGCGGCCTGCAGGATGTTTAAACGGTCTATTTCCTGTGGCCAGATGAGCCCAAGAGACCAGCAAAGAGCCTTTTCCCTGATTTCTGATTCAAGAAGAAGCCTTTTGGAAGGGGATAGTTTTTTGGAGTCAGTTAAACCTGATATCTGTGAGTCAAAGGGAAGAATAACTGCCCCGGCTACAACGGGACCGGCCAGGCATCCCCGGCCAGCCTCGTCTACACCGGCTGTGAATTCTTCAACATTATTGGAGGGAGTTATGGTCACATCAAAGCTGACAGACTATGCTTATCTGTCATACGTAGTTTTGCAGGCTGTTGTAAATCTCTCAATTGCTGCGTTACTGCAAAAAGTTCAAACTCTTACGTATGGTAAATACACTGCAGGCTTGAACTTTTTTGCTCCTTGTTCTTGGAATTCTTGAACAGCTAATTAGATTATCTGCTGCAATTTAAACTTAGTTTGGGCGGCCCCAGTTGGACTTGGTCTTAATGCGGGCGGCCTTGCCCCTGAGCTTGCGCTGTCTGACTTTTCCTTCAGTCAACACTTCAATTTTCTCAATGAAAGGAGAGTTAAGGGGAAATACCCTCTCCACTCCGATTCCATCGGAAATTTTCCTGATTACAAAGGTGGAATTGGTAGTTCCGCGTTTAACCCTGAGTACTGTTCCCTGAAAAACCTGAATGCGCTGTTTTTCACCCTCAATGATACGCACGTGAACCTTTAATGTATCCCCTGCCTTGAACTTGGGGATATCCATTCTGACCTGTTCTCTTTCAATCTTCTGTAAGATATTCATTGTTTATCTCCTGAATTAATAATAATCTCCAATTAATCGATCAATTAGAATCGAAGCCGCTGATCTCACGGAAAGGTGGTTGAATGAACTTAAGTAACATACCGGCCTGAGAATCTCATCTGCTGTTGATAAAACTCTCTGACTCAACCCATATCCTGTCCCGAGTACAATCAATACTGGATGCGACTGTAATTTCCGGCGGATGCTCCCAAACGTTGTATTTCCTGGTCCATTGGCGCTGGTGGCAACTATATGAGGCTTTATTCCGGTTTGTTCCTGAATCTTTTGAATCGCCTCTTCAAGATCGGAACATATTTGTATTGTACTCAAAGCCATGGCTCTGTCTGGATTACCCTTGCCTCCTGGACCTGCAGTCCAGTGGGAAACGAGCCTTTCAGCCAGAACCTGCTGGTCTTTCAGGGGAGTACAGATATAGTATCCGCCAAGACCAAACGTTTCGGAAACGCGTGCTATATCGTGAATGTCTAAGTTTGTCAAAGAAGTTGTGCCTTCTTTTCCATTTTTATTCATTACAGGCCAGTGAACAAGAGTTATATACAGATTTCTTGAAGGCTTGGGGCGTTCTATCTGTTTTAAAAAACTTATGTCTTGAGCGGTGAGATCCGCTTCATCCAGAAGCTCAGGCCTGAATTTCAAAGTAGATTTTAGAGAACACTCTCTTTTCCATTGTGCAATTTTTCCATGGTGTCCGGAAAGAAGAACCTGTGGAACAGTCTGGCTTTCATAGTTTTCCGGCCTGGTATAGTGCGGGTATTCCAAAAGGCCCTTAGAAAAACTTTCGTCTCCCACAGACTCCTCTTTACCCATGAATCCGGGCAGAAATCTTGAAACTGACTCCATAAGACACAGGGCAGCAGACTCACCACCATTTAGAACAAAATCTCCTGCAGAAATATGTTCAAAATCACACAGGTCTTCCATTCTGGCATCAATGCCTTCATACCTGCCGCAAACTAATGCAATATCTTTTTCTCTGGATAACCTTACAGCTGTTTCATGGTTGAAAGGCTTTCCCTTGGGAGTAAGCAGAATTTTTTTACATCCCTTTGGCAGGGTTTTGACTGCCTGGTAAAGGGGATCAACCATCATGACCATGCCCGGCCCTCCGCCATATGGTCGGTCATCAACTGTGCTGTGTCGGTCCGTGGTAAAGTCTCTGGGAAAGATAATGGATGTTTCCACGAGTTTTTTCTCCACAGCCTTGCCAAGAAGGCCACAGGATAGTGGAGACTCGAAAAATTCAGGAAGTATGGTTATGATATGAAAGTGCACAAGAAATACCAGGAAGGGTTAAGGTTATTTATAATTCATCTATATCTCAACTCCGTATAGCTCCAGCAAACCTTCAGGAGGATCAATTATGATTTTTTTGTTTTTCGTATCAATATCTTTTATGAAAACTTCATTAACCGGAAAAAGCACTTCCTGACCGGATTCAGTCATTATTTTCCAGACCTCGGATCCGTTATGATCCAGAAATTCATCTATGACCCCAAGGTAAGCCATATCAGGGAGATAGACCCTGCATCCCAGAATTTCAAAGAGGTATGTTTCATTCTCTTCTGGTTCAGGAATGTACTTGCGTTTTAAAAAAATATCAGCGCCCTGCCAGGTTTGGGCTGAATCTCTACCCTGGATATTATCAAGAATTATAAGGTACCTGTCCTTATGTCTTCGCCAGGAAACAATATTAAACGCTTTTGGCCTTAAGTTTGGAAAGCCGAGAAAAAGGCGGGGCAAGCCTGATAAAAGCAAGGGGGAGTCAGCAAACCAAGTTGTGCTTAACTCCCCCTTTAATCCATGTGGCTTTAAAACCCTGCCGCAATGAATAAGGTCTTCAGCCATATTTGCAGGTTATTCGATTATTTCCAATACTGCCCGTTTCTTTGCCTTGGTAGAAGCAGCGCCAAGGATGGTTCGCATAGCTCTGGCAGTGCGTCCTTGCTTGCCTATTACCTTGCCCAGATCTTCCTTAGCGACTTTGAGTTCGATTACAGAAGTCTGTTCACCTTCGATTTCGGAAACCGCCACTTGATCCGGATTGTCAACCAATAATTTGGCAATGTACTCGATCAAATCTTTCAACATAATCACCTCCGATATAAGTGCAATTCAAGAGAGATTTTGCGGTCCTTGGGAAGCTGGAAGTATTATTAATCAGACAGCAGCTTTTTTTATGAGCGAGCGGACAGTATCTGTAGGCTTGGCTCCCTGATCCAGCCAGGCCTGCACCCTTTCCATGTTGATACTGAGTTCAACAGGTTCTTTCATCGGGTTGTAATGTCCCAGATATTCCAAAGCTCTGCCGTCACGTCTGGTTTTGCTGTCCAGTGCTACAATACGGTAAAAAGGCTTCTTTTTGGAGCCCATTCTTGTAAGTCTGATTCTCAATGCCATGTTTTTAAATCCCCCATTTTTATATTATATTTGTGTATGATAACAGATGGACTATAAAAAATCAATCCTCACCAGGTATGGTGTTAAGGCTGTTATAGCTTTGTGAGTGATATCTTTTAAAAATCCTGTTAAAAAATGAATTAATCTTTTATAGTAAATTCAAATACAGTTTTGTCCAGCTGATTATTTTTTCTTTTTCTTGCGATTAATTTTCTTGCGCTTGGCCTTGGCCTTGGCTCGTGTTTGGGAAGAAGGCTGGCTGCCTCCTGTTCCAGCTCCAGGCAATCCGGGCATGCCAGGCATAGAGGGCAGACCTTTTCCTCCGCCCTTGCCCACCATCTTCTGCATCATTTTCTGCATCTGCTCAAAGTTGTTCAGCAATTGGTTAACATCCTGAACAGTGGTTCCGCTTCCAGCTGCAATGCGCTTTTTACGGGAGGCATTAAATACTTTAGGATTTCGTCTTTCTGCCGGTGTCATGGAGTTAATAATGGCTTCTAAGCGAACCATTTCTTTTTCAGGAACTTTCAGATCTTTGAGCTTGTCCTTGACCTTGCCCATGCCGGGAATCATTTTCAAGAGTCCTTCAATGGAACCCATCTTCTTGAGCCTGCGCATCTGTTTTCGAAAATCATCCAGGTCAAACTGGGCCTTTTGAAACTTTTCCTGGATATCTTTGGCCTCATCCTCTCCAATGTCAGACTGAGCCTTTTCAATAAGGGTCAGAATATCGCCCATGCCTAAGATTCTGGAAGCTACTCTATCCGGATGAAACAATTCCAGGTCGCTTAGTTTTTCGCCTGTACCAATAAACTTGATGGGCTTCTGAGTTACTGACTTGATGGAAAGGGCAGCACCACCTCTGGCATCACCCTCCATTTTGGTCAAAATTATTCCGGTAATATTCAAAAGCTCATTGAACTTCTGGGCGACGTTGACCGCATCCTGTCCGGTCATGGCATCAGCTACAAAGAGGATTTCATGAGGATTGCACTTTTCCTTGATCTGGACCAGCTCATCCATGAGCTTTTCATCAACATGAAGTCTTCCTGCAGTATCTAAGAGCACAGCTGTATGTGCCTTTTGGGTAGCAGCATTTACAGCCTGGGCACATATATCCACAGGACTGTCTTCAGATGTTGAAGGATGGACAGGCATATCCAGTTCCTGACCAAGTCTTGTGAGCTGGTCGATGGCTGCAGGTCTGTAAACATCCGCAGGTACAAGGTAGGGAGTATACTTAAGCCTTCGAAGGTAAAGGGCCAGTTTGGCTGTAGATGTGGTTTTACCAGAACCCTGAAGCCCCACAAGCATAATCACCACGGGCGGCTTTGTTTTTAGATCCAGCCCCTGCTGTTCTCCACCCAAAAGGTCCACAAGTTCGTCCTTGACGATCTTTATTACCTGCTGTCCTGGTGTGAGGCTCTTGAGGACGTCCTGCCCCATGGCCCTTTCCTGGATTCTTTCTGTGAATTCCTTGACAACTTTGAAGTTGACATCAGCTTCCAGAAGGGCCAGGCGCACCTCTCTCATACCTGCCTGAATGTTTTTTTCATCCAGTCGGCCATGGCCTTTTAATTTTTTAAAAACAGAGTTTAGTCTGTCAGATAAGCTATCAAACATTTTATATTCATATCCTTAGTCAAATAAAGGAAAACTTGGATGCGTATCCTGAACTTCATTTTAAGTCAAGAAATCTATTGACATGCTTTTTTCAGTGCCGGTCCAGACCTGGAAATAACATCTTCGGGCACGCAGAAGGCAAACCTGACATAGCCAGGATAGCCAAATCCTGTCCCTGGAACAGCGAGGACATTTTCCTGGAATAGTTTCTCGGTAAATGCCTGATCATCACCCTCAGGGGCCTGTGGAAAAAAGTAGAATCCACCTCCGGGCATGGTAAATTTTATTCCGGCTTCTTCAAGGACCTTTGCCATGAGCTTTCTTCTTTTTTCATAAACACCGATATCCACCTGGGCCTTAATGGCCTTTTCCATAAGAATCTGGCCAATTACCGGTGCATTGACAAAGCCCAGAATTCTATTGGTCAGGGTTACTCCGCCCAAAAGTTCATGTTTGCCCGGCATATCAGGGTGGACAGCTATGAAGCCCACTCTTTCTCCTGCAAGGGACAGACTTTTGGAAAAAGAGCTGACAACAATACTATGGTCATACATGGCCATAATAGATGGAACTTTGACCCCGTCATAAGCAAGAAACCTGTATGGTTCATCAGAAACGAGAAATATCGGCCGTCCGTATTCTTTGCTTTTCTTTTTGATCAGATCAACCAAAGCCGTAAGTTCAGCTTCAGAATAAATTCTTCCTGTAGGATTATTGGGAGAATTTATGAGCATAACTCGGGTTTTGGGATTCATTGCTTTTTCTAAGGCTTCTATGTCCAGCTCGAAGGTCAGGGGTTTTGATTTGACCGGAATAAGCCTGCCCTGAAAGTTTTCTGCGTAAAATCCATATTCAACAAAAAAGGGAGCAGGACAAACCACCTCGTCTCCGGGTTCGAGTGTTGCCCGGAAAAAGGCATTGATTCCTCCGGCTGCTCCGCAGGTAATGATAACATCCTGTGGGCTGAGGCTTACCTGCTGTTCGCTACTCAAGTGTTCAGCCAGTTTTTCACGGGCTACTGGCAGGCCGGCATTGGGCATGTAACCCAGGGCAAAAGGCTTATCTGCCTTTTCTGCCAAATCTAAAAGCCCCTGTTTTATTTCAACTGGAGGCGGAACATCAGGATTACCTAAGCTGAAATCAAAGACATTTTCAGCTCCGTATTTTTTTTTCAGCTCTGCCCCTGCCTCAAACATTTTTCTGATCCAGGAAGCTTTTTCCAAGTAGGTACTTATCTGTTTGGAAATTAATGTCATGAAATTCTCCTTTTATGTATTCTTCTTCTGAGTAAATTGAAGCGAAGCAACAAATTTTAATATAATACAGTTTTGCCATACAGATTGCTTCGGTCGCTTCGCTCCCTCGCAATGACAGGTATTGAGTAACCACGTGTGTGGCTGTCAGGTGTCATTGCGAGGGAGTCTTCGAGCGCGGCAATCTCTCACGCGCTGAGGTAATT
>JBHEPK010000249.1:0-2391 GCA_046260325.1 Desulfonatronovibrio sp. | reverse complement strand
AATCACCTCTGACTGAAAAGCAGGTTTTGGCTCAGCTGAAGAAGGTTGGTGTCAAGACGGACATTAACCATAAGTTAATCCATGAAGTAGTAGCCAAAGCAGTCTCCGGATCTGATATCACTGGAATGACTGTACTTAAAGGCGTCATGCCCTGCAAAGAAGGTACGCAATACCTGAATCTGCGAGGAAACCCTGATTTACCGGTATTTAAGAACATGATTATTGGCAGTCTTGAAAAATGCAAAAAAGATATTCCAGGCAGGGATGTATTCAATCAGAAGGTACTGCCGGAACAAAGCGAACAAACCACTGAAGTAAAGCTCGGATCCGGATGTGTCCTCAATCAGAAAACAAATAATGTTCTGGCAAGAGGATACGGTCAGGTTATCAAGACCGAGTCAGGTATAAAGATAAAACCTCTTTTCCGCATCAGTCCGGACAAAACCAGAATCACATGTGTTATTTTTCATAAAGACTACTATGATAAGCTTATTACCCAGGAAAGGGTTGATGAAAGCTTAGTTAATATGGGCATAAAAGAAACCATTGACTATACTGTTGTTCAGGACGCCTTAGAAAAAGCAAGGAGAACCAAGTCTCCTCAGATAGCTGTTGTGGCCAAAGGTAAACCTCCCATCAAGGGCAAGGACGGCTATTTTGAACCCTCAGAAGCCATCAAACCTCCTGACATTGATGAAACTGATGTAAATGTTAAAGTTGACTACAGAGAACAAAGTATTTTCCTCACCGTGAATGAAGGTGCCTATCTCGGCAAAATTTATTCATCTAAACAGGGACAGGATGGCTTTGACGTTTTCGGCAAGATAATCCCTGCCAAACCAGGCAAAGAAGCAGCATTAAAACCCGGAAAGAATGTTGAGATTTCCCCTGAAGGAGAAATTACAGCTCTTATTTCAGGTCTTGTGGTCTTTGAAGGCCACAGGATATCCGTACTCAATTTCATGACCATAAACGGAGATGTTGATTACTCCACAGGAAATATCCATATTGAAAGTGGATCTGTGAAAATTACCGGCTCTATTAAGGAAAGCTTTGCCGTTGACAGCCCGGAACATGTTCTGATCCAAGAGAGCATTGAAGAAGCACGCGTGGATGCAGGGGGAAATGTTGAGGTAAACTTTGGTGTAGTAATGAAGGGCTCAGGAAAGATCCAGGCTGGAGGAATCTTTCGCTGCAAATTTGCCGAAAACGCCAACATCCAGGCTGGAGATAATGTTGTTTTTTCAAGCAATCTCAATAACTGTAACGTAAACTGCATGGGCTCCATTATTGCCAACGGCAAAGGAATAATAATGGGTGGAGTGCTCCAAGCCGGAAAAAATATCGAAGTGGGACAGATTGGATCAGACTATGGCATAAAGACTGAAATATTTGTTGGCCCCAAACCCAAAAATCTGAAAAAACTTGCTGAGGAAAAAGAAAACCTTGTTAAGCACCATAGTGAAATCAAGGATATACTCTTAAAACAATCCATGGAGAGCAAGTCTAAAGGCCTGAGTGATGAGGAAAAGAAACGCACCAGAGAACTCATGGATACCTATAATACCATTCAGGGCCGAATCCAGAAGATGGACAAACTTATCAGGGATAAGGGAATCTCCCCGGAAGAAGCCAAAAGCCACTATGTCAAAGTCAAAGATGTGGTCTATCCTGGAACCACCATTAATATTGCAGGGAAATCACTTAAGGTCCTTGAAGGCCTCAAAGGTGTCAAATTCTTCTTTGATCCAATAAAAGACGCTATAGCCTGCACCCAGCTTAAATAATCGTTTTCAAGCAATCTCAAAAAATCTGGACCCCGGATCATGTCCGGGGTGACGGTTAAAGCAGCTTGATACCCTTTTCCGTCATTCCGGCGAAAGTCGGAATCCAGGATTGCGGACGCAGTCTCGTCCGAAAAATATTTTCATACATAGTCTGAGGACAATAAGAATACAGCATCATATGGCTTTGCCCTACAGATTGCTTCGGTCGCTCGCAATGACAGGTTTTGAGTAATAACGTCTGTGACTGTCAGGTGTCATTAAGAGCAAAGCCAAGCTATATGGGCGTATATGTCTTCTCCTTCGCAACAACAGGCATTGAGTAATAACGTCTATGGCTGTCATTGCGAGCGAGTCTGCGAGCGCGGCAATCTCTAACGCGCTGAGGTAATTTAAAGTTTATTGTCCACAAGCAGAGCGCAAGAGCGATAAACAATTCACCAACTAAAAAAGGGGACCGCTCACAAGCGACCCCCTTTTCTTATTCTTACTTAACACTTAAAACTTAATCACTTAAAACTTTTCTTACTCCTACTTAACACTTAAAACTTAACACTTAAAACTTTTCTTATCCCTACCTCTTCATCTGAATCAGAACATTAAGCAT
>JBHEPK010000248.1:2167-2405 GCA_046260325.1 Desulfonatronovibrio sp. | reverse complement strand
GCCACAACCAGGGCACAAAGTCCGGCCACGGCCGGTACCAAAGCCTGAAAAGCACGTTGAACATTCCTGAACAGCAAAAACATTAAAACAACCACCAGCACCCCTGCTGCAAGCAGAAAACGCGACATGTCAGCGCGCAGAGCAGTGGCTATTTCCTCTCCCAGAAGTCTTTGAGAAATCAACCTGGAATCCTGGATTTCAGGCGGCACAGCTCCCCGATCAGGGCTGAACAGATCAA
>JBHEPK010000248.1:0-2157 GCA_046260325.1 Desulfonatronovibrio sp. | reverse complement strand
CTATTTCCGGGCTGTCCGGGACAAGAGATACAACAACAGTTGCTTCATCCCGCCTGGAGATGAGCATGTCTGAAATACCCTGCAAGCCCAGCGCTCTGAAGTTTTCCATTCCCACCCGCTTCGGTTTTGAAGAAATATATTCAAAAAAAGGGTTAAACGCGGCTGGAGAAGAACCCAAGTCCCGGCTTTCCCTATTCACAATTTTTTTGAGTTCAGGTCCCTGGACAGACCAGAAATCCTCCCACCGGATAATGGCAGCCTGCTGCTCCGAGCTGGCGGGAAACAGCGGGGTAAGGCTGATAATTCTCTGATCCGGCAATTTTTCAGATACATAATCAAAAATATCTCCTGCTTTGTGCAAGGCTGAATTCAAATCCGCCCCCCTGGAAAAAACCATGGCCATGCCGCGTACATTACCCCATGATTCTCCCACAAGCTGTTCAGCCCTGGCCAGATCATCAGGAACAATGCTCAGGGCTTGAAGACGTCCGTCAAATTTCACCCCGGGCCAGCAAATCCCGGCTCCCAATATAAGTCCCATGAAAATAATAATGACGGTCCTTCTGCTTTTAATGACCGATATCTTCGAGAAGGGGACCAGATTATTTTTGCGAGTGCTTCTGCCTGGAGCAATAAACACCGGCAATACTGCCAGGGCTAAGATCATGGCCGCGCTAAGCCCGGCAACAGTGAACACAGCCAGCTGACGCTGTCCAGGCAAGCTGGACAAAAGCAAAAGGCCAAACACCCCGGCAGTTGTCAACCAGCAATAAACTATGGGTCTGGTAACACGACGAAGTGCCCTGCCCGGATCATTGCCGTTTCTCAAAGCATAAAAAACATGCAGGCCATAATCAACCGACAATCCCATGAGAACAGCTCCAAACCCAAAGGTTATGCCCGAAACTTTCGGATCTGCAGCCATAACCGCGACAAGTCCGGCAAGAATAGCCCATAGAGGAATGGCGTAGACCAGAACGCCCTGCCATGATCGCAGAAACATGAGAAAAATAATCAGAATACCTGTTAATGAAACTGTCAATACTATAGCCAGGTCCTTGCGGATTGTAGCAGCATTGGCCGCGGAATACACATGACCGCTTAGTATGGAAGAATTCAGATCACCAGGAGCAGATTCATCAATGATCTGTTCCAGATAAGCAAGCATTGCCTTAGAACCACCGGAATCAGTCATGGATACCTTTGGATCCAGGACAATAAGAACGCTTTTCTCATCAGGGCTTAAAAAAATCCCCTCAGCTGAGGATGCCCATGCTGATTCAATCCCAAACAGATTAAGGTGAGATAACTTTTCCAGGGCCAGAGTATGAAAACGCAAGGGATCAACTCTGACAATCTGCTTCACACCAAGTCCGGTCAGCCCTGAAAGCTGCTTCCAGGCGTCTTCCAGAGCCGCACGGACTGCTTCCGGGGAAATCTTTGCTCTCAGCCGCTCCAGATCCTGCTGGGTTGAAACAGCAGGGAGCATATCCAGTAAATGTTTTATCGCCTGACCGGGAGCAGGCTGCTTAAATTTCGTGGACATTGGCTCAAACCATGGGGGCCCGACTGCCTGACCAATGCTTTTGGCAACACGCTCCATATCCTGGGAAGTTGTATGTTCTCCACTCTCAAGAATGACGAGGACTTTGGAGAGAAAGGGGGACTGATTCAGCAAACGTAAGTTTTCAGCGGTATTTGATCCGTCGTCAGGAAGCATGGAATCGATGTTTTCAGTTATGCTGATATTACGCAGGAACATCAGCGCGCTCAGCAGGCATATAAGCAAAATCAGCCCCACCATCCATTTTCCCGACAGAAAAGCCGTCAATCGCCTGATTGGACGCATAGGCAACATATGCTAAAAGAGCTCAGGAGATAATTCATGGTTCAGGCTAATATTTTTAAAATGAATCGCGGTTTCATCAGAATCATGTTCCTGGATAATGATTTTGCTTATATGCCTGTTAGTGGAGTCAAAATTTATTTCCACGCTTTGGATAATCTCTTCAAGCTGACCCGATCTGGGATGCAGCAGCAGAGATATCGGCCCTGATTCAATCAGGGAAATAGAAAAATACCGCTCCAGGGAACTGGTATCCATGGTAGACCAGGCCAGCATCTGTTCCACGATTACAGACAGGACAGGGTCACGAC
>JBHEPK010000247.1:2169-2413 GCA_046260325.1 Desulfonatronovibrio sp. | reverse complement strand
CTGGGTAGTACCGGATGTAACCAGTGCAGGCTGCAGATGGCGGGTACGCACGTGAGGGTTGGACACTACATTTACCTGCCCGAAAGTTTCCAGAGCCTTTATAGTTGTGCTGAATTGCTGGTAAACTTCATCAGCAGCCCAGGTTCTGCTGTCCATAACAATGGGAATGGGGTCTTGACTTTCCAGGCCATAGGTTCCAAAGCCCTGAGCAGACTGCCAACCTAAATTCACGCTATAAGCAAAA
>JBHEPK010000247.1:0-2108 GCA_046260325.1 Desulfonatronovibrio sp. | reverse complement strand
TCAACACCCAACTGGAAAGAGTCACTGAGAACAACTTCAAGAATCTGGGCATCAATAACTACCTGCTGTGACATTTTGTTCTTCAGCTGATTGATGAATTGTCTTGCAACTCTCATTTTTCTGGGGGAAGAACGGACATATAATGTACCTCCTGTAGGATCCAGAACAAAATGGCCTTGATTTTCACCGGACTGATCAGAAAGTATCTCGGTTAAATTTGTTTTGAGAAAACCGTAGATAGAGTTGGGGTTATCCCCTTCACCAAAACTCGAGGACATTGAGAAATTGCCTGTAAGATTGTGACTGTCTTGATAATTACTGTCATTTTGACTCCCCCCTCCAATGTTGCTCTGACCAAAAATGTTTCCTCCGCTGTCCACAGATACCTGGGCATTGGAATCAAGAAAATCTAAATAAAAGACTTCCTCAACAAAAGGTCTTACTGCCAGGACATTATCCTTTACAGTCCAGTCCAGATCATAAGCATCCAACAACCTGTCAATCACAACATCTGCAGGAGTCTGGTCAAAGCTTATAGTAACCCTGTTATCCAGGCTGATTTCAGGTGAGACAACCAGATTAAGACCGGCATTTCTGGCAATTACAAAAAGGATATCATGCAGAGGGCGATTATTCACTGAAATGGAAACAACACTTTCCTGAAGGGGATTAAATTCTGGAATCAAAGGGGAAACATCTTCTTCAAGCTGATTCTCTGTGGAAGAAGAGTGTTCAAGTAAATCTTCCTGCTGTTGTCTGGTTTGCTGCAAATGGCTTTGCTCCTGACTGAGCTTTCTGTTCAGGGCTGCATATCCGGATTCTTCAGGAGGAAGTTGCCTTGTGCTGCTGCAGGAACTTATGCTTGTAATTATTAAGATAAAAAGCACCCAGCGCATAGTCTGCATGCTGAATGTCCGGCTTACAAAACCTGACATAAAAGCTCTGATGTATTGCATAAAAACCTATTTTTGTAGATCTACTGCTTTTGTCTGATGCCATGGCAAAAAATGTCTGCCCGTCGAAGGCGAACTTACCACAACTCCATGACTGTCAACGGACAAAATTGTTTCTCCACCTGGGAGTTTTTCACCTTCAGCATAAATTTGCTCGCCTACCTCTGCAAACTTTATATTTTTGCCAATAAAAATCAGCCCAACGTCCGGATAAATATAATCCGGTCTGGAAACTTCAAATCTTGGTAAAAAAGAAAAATTCATCCTGTCCGCCTGCATTGATTCTCGTGGATTGTCCATGAGTTCAATCCCTTTGTCCAGAATATTCGATACTTTCCCCTCGGGCAAAGCAAGATTTGGAGGGCTCATATTTTGATAAACGGGGAGTGCATCCCTTGATGAGGAATAAAAAAACACAGACCACAGAGAAATGGCTGTAAACACTGCGGCCATCACAAGACATCGCCAGACAATACTTTTTCTTGCTAAGTGCATAATTCCTGAAGTTTAGCTATGTGTTTAAAAGCCATTATTCAACAGTCCGTTCAAAATTAGAGAAAATAGAACCTTTAGAATCATTCAGTCATTTCCCATGGATAATAAATATCCATAGAAAATTCAGTTCTTTCAGCCATTACATTCATCTTAATGTCATCAGGTTCAAAACCATTTTCAATAAGCTTCCTGCTGAACTCTCTTGACTGCCCTGCTGCCTGTCTTGGACTATTTAATATAATTCCTTGGGCCATAACACTGATTTTCTGATCTTCATAAGTTATTTCCGCCTGGGACAAATTCCATCCCTCAGGCCAGGAGTGGAAAAAAAGATTCCAAATAAAGACTGGAGGAGGCGCAGCCAAAGCTCTGGAAAGGTCCTGAGTCAGATCGACCACTTGAGGTACAGCATTCAATCCATTGATATCATAAGCATAGTCCTGAACCACCTGCTCTAAATAACTCACCTCACTTTCCAGAACAGCAACTCTGGCATTCAGCTCATCTTCAATATCCTTATTCATCCAGTTAATAATTCCCAGGCTAAGTGCAGCAATAAGCAGTAAAAACATCATCCATTTTTCTATCGTTTGCAAAGGCCGCACATAACGCTCTTGTGAGCCATAAAGAGCCAGTCCCGGATCAACAGCATCTATAAGT
>JBHEPK010000246.1:0-2417 GCA_046260325.1 Desulfonatronovibrio sp. | reverse complement strand
GATTCGAACCCCCGGCCAAGAGCTTAGAAGGCTCCTGCTCTATCCGACTGAGCTACAGGCGCATTGATTGGCAAGGTACTGTCATTTCATGAAAGAAAATACTCATAATTGACCATTTTATCCGGGTCAAGCAGAAATAACGTCTCTTGAAAATCAGGTCGTTGGTTCTGTTTTTAGCTTGGAACTTATTCTTCTAAAGGCCCCTGAATCCTCAACCCTCAACTCCGGATCACTTATCATAGCATTCAGCATTCTCTGCATCCTGAGGAAATCAACTTCTTTACGCATGCACACCATGGCGCATAAAATCATTTCCAGCTCTCTAACCTGAGCCTGTGTTTCCTGTTTCATTTTCTCGGCCACAGGAAGAAAAAGAAAATTGGACAGCACTATTCCATAAAGTGTTGAAACAAGTGTTATGGGAATACTTTTCAGAATCATGCCTGTATCATCCATGCCCATGAGCAGGCCCACAAGACCGATTACACTGCCAGCAACTCCGAATGACGGCGCATATGTGGCCATATTGCGAAATACGTTCTCCAGTTCTTGTCTGCTTAAGTACATGGATCTTGCTTCAGAAAGCATAACATCTTTAATTTCTTCTTCACTGTACCCGTCTTTGACTATTTCCAGACCCGATGCCGCCATGGGAAACTCATCAGGGACACTGTCAGGATTCACAATACCATGTCTACGATGCAGATGCCCAAGACTCATAAGCATGTCCACCAGTCTTCGAACCCTTGCGGGATCTTCCTGGTAAGAAATAGCTCCTGCCTGAAAAGCCCTTATCACTCTTTGTATTCCTGAACTCATAAATGTTGCCCCAACAGTCCCTGAAACCACCACCAGAAAGGCCGTGGCATTGAAATAGATTGAAGACTGTCCGGAAATTAAAAATGCCGATGCAAACAATGCAAAGCAAATCAAACCTGATAATATTGTTTTGTTAATCATAACAACCACACCTTGAAAATTTATGTTGATCTATTTCAAAATCCTGATTTCAACACGCCGGTTCCGCTCTTTGGACACTGTTCTGTCATCTGGAACCAGAGGTTTATTAGTTCCATAGCCTTTGACCACGACATTTTCTTTTCTTATTTGGCCCTTATCTACAAGAGCCATACTGATTTTTGATGCCCTGATAGCTGATGTTTCCCAGGGATTACTGCTTTCTTCATTCTTATCTGCAAATCCTGACACCACTACGCCGCCCTGAGCCAAGGATACAATTTCTGATATCCTTTCTAAGTAATATTCTGATTGGGGATTAAGATCAGTACTTCCTGAATTGAAGAATGTGGGGCCAAACAGCGATATAATCAGATCCCCTTTGCTGTCTATTTCAGATGCCACAACAGATGAGTTTGTACCAAGTGATTTTCTTGCCTGTTGGTATAATGGATCAAGGTTCAGGTCGACTCTATCAGTGGAGGAACTTCCTGCTTTCAGCCCTAAGAACGCGCCGGGGATAAAAACTTCCCTTTCTTTAGCGTGGAAAATAAATAGCACAAGGAAAAGAATAAACATGACCATCATAAGGTCTGACCATGGCACAGACCATGATCCTTGAGATCTGACAGGTTGAGGATCCTGGTTTAAATCCAGGGCAAAAGAAGTACTAAATCGGGTTTGTGACTGATCCATAAAGCTTGTCCTTGCTCACAAGAGTAAAATATTCCTATGATCAGGAAACAAGCAATATATGGACCAAGAAGGAAGGATGTCATTATAACTGAGAATTTATAAAGCAGGGGCAGAGCAGTCAGGGCAGATGATGTATTTTCTGACCCGTTCATACGCCTTTTGGGAAGCTTCTGTTTCAAGGCTTGCAAGATCCGCTCTGTCCACAAAAAGCAAAGCATCGCAAGGACACATGGCAACGCATGCAGGGCCAAGGCCTGCCCTGGTAACGCACATATCACACTTGGTTACCGGATTATCTTCGCCTGTGCACATCATAGCAACGTATGGACAGGCCATGAGACAATTTTTAGAATCACATGTTCTGCAGATCTCTCCCTTTAATCGGACAACACCCTGGTCATCTTTGAAGATAGCCTTTCTGGTACACACCCGCATACATTTGGGATTGTCACAATGTTGACAATAAAGGGGGACATTAAGACCATAGCTGGTCCTGGTCATGATAATTCTTGGAATATGATAGATAAATTTACACACAGCTTCACAGGTTCCACATCCTATGCATTTGCTGTAGTCAAGATATAAAGTTTTCATAATCATGCATCTAATTCGGTATTCTTCATAAGCTCACTTTTATATTCACTGAGACGGTTCTGTCTTTTCAACAGGTTGTTGAAAAAGTCATTACCAGCAGACTGTTCAAAAATTCCAAGTGCAAGGAGCAAAAAAAGTTTAAGGTTGCAGCGTATTTAGCATACGTAAAA
>JBHEPK010000245.1:269-2432 GCA_046260325.1 Desulfonatronovibrio sp. | reverse complement strand
ATCTGGATCGGCACGTCATTGAAAACAGATGATAACTTGCTTTACACATGACGTTCTCAATTATGTCCTGAAAACAGCCTAAATCCAGCCATTTAAAAGCCTTCGACGCTTCAGCATTCCAGTTACCAAACATGGCAAAAAAAGGATTGTCTTCGTCAGTCGATCTATCCACACTATTTGAGTCCAGGTTAGCCATCATGTCCACCTGTTTAGTGGCTTCAGGAGGAGATTGAAAATTGGTCAACTCAATATCCTTTGGAACTCCCTGAATCTGTACCCCTGAATCAGTGGCCTGAACCTGATCATCATCATCAGCAATTTCAGTATCCTTGTCCTCACGTACGCTCCAGCCCTGAACCACATTGCCCTTGGTGTCTACAAGATAGCCGTCTTTATCAAACCTGAAGTTACCCGCCCTGGTATAATATTCTTCTTCAGAACCTTTGGGGCTGACCACAAAAAAACCTTCTCCGCCTATGGATACATCTGTTGCTTCGTTGGTTGTTTCAAGAGCGCCCTGCTGAAAATCACCAAGAACAGCTCCGGTAGTAACACCACGCCCAACCTGACCAACGCCGGCTGCAGTATTTATATCCTGACTTATAAAGTCCTCAAAATGCATTCGCGATCCTTTAAAACCCACGGTACTGACATTAGAGATATTATTTCCGATAACTCCCATCTGCTCCCCATGACCTTTAAGACCACTTACTCCTGTATAAAGTGAAGATGACAAACCCATAATTGCCTCCTGTTAGTTATTCTTCAACGTCGTTATTATTAGCTGTCGCGCCCACGACTTCGGTGACTTCATGAAACTTAAACGTACGCCCGTCTGTGAGCCTGAGATATGATTCACCGTTATTGTTCTGCACCCCGGAAACCCTTCCAGCAACTTCTGTGTTTATCATTACCGGCTCTCCATTACTACCTTCCGCGGACATGCTTACTGAGTAGTTTCCGTCAGGAACCTGGGCTCCAGTATAATCCTTTCCATCCCAGTTAAACTCATATTCACCAGGCTGCCTGCCCTGCATTTCCACTGTTCTAACCATATTGCCGTTCGTATCAAAGATATTGAAGAACATTCCGGTAGTCGGCTCATCCATGCTGTAATACAGAGTGGAAACCTCATCTCCTTCCTTGCTTATCTGATCCCCGGCTGCCTTGATCTCCTTGCCGATAAAACCCACAGCCCCGGCCAGATCCTGGGTGTTATTATTTTTAATGGTATCCACTCCCTGGGAAATATTGGTCAATTGCTCCAGACTTGAAAACTGAGCCAGCTGAGCAACGAATTCCTTATCATCCATTGGATTGAGAGGATCCTGATTTTCCAGCTGAGTAATAAGAAGCTTTAAAAATTCCTCTTTTCCCAGCTGACCCTGTTTTTCAGCACTGGGAGTTTTTTCAGCTTCGCGCTCTCTTTCCCATTCTCCAACCATTCCTGGTACGCTGTCTGTAAACATGTCTGTCTCCTGCTTTCTTTAACTATATTTCAATATTTTCAATTTCTTTTTTTATCTTCAGGCGAAGAGATCCAGCCCGGGACCGTCCCTTGTTTCAGAATTCATCAAGATTGCTCCATCCACTCCAGTACCTGGATCTCCTGGTCCATCAAGGCCTTTCAGCTTGGCAATCCTGATGGCTTCGCGCATTCTGTCTCTGGCCTTGTTGTGCTCTTCCTGTCCATGCCAGGTCTGACTATGATTTTCCTGCATCTGAGTCTGGACTTCAATCTTGTTTACCCTGAGTCCCTGCTGTTCAAGACTGGCTTTAAGTTTTGCCATATTGTCACTTACTATCTGGGCCACTTCAGGACTGCTGGGCCTGATGGTAGCTCTAACTTCCTTATCATGCATCTGAAGGATAACCCCAATTTTTCCAAGAGAAGGGGGGTCCAACTGCAGAGTAATCTGAGTCCTTCCTTCACTGAGTCTCTTGAACATTCCATTCTGAACCTGATCTAAAACCTGACGGGAAACAAATTCTTTATTCTGTATCGCAGCCTTTTGAGTGGCAGAGTCAGCTGCAGCCCTTGCTTTGGCATCAGCTATAGTCGCGTTTTTCATATCTGCAGAATCTGAATTTCTAATTTTACTTAGAAACTTTTCCCAGGGATCTTCCTTTGTCTTACCCTGAATTGCTTCATCTGCTTTAGCG
>JBHEPK010000245.1:0-259 GCA_046260325.1 Desulfonatronovibrio sp. | reverse complement strand
TTCTATCTCCGGATTCCTGTTTTTCATTGGAATCGCCTGATTTGGAACCATCAGATCTGCCATGCGATGTTTTGGCGTCTTGCTGATCTACAAAACCAAAACCCCTGGGAGTGTTTTCCAGTTTCGCTTTAGTCACGGCCCTGTCTCCGGAAAGCTCTCTGGATCCTGACCTGCCATCTTCCTTGTTAGCAACCCTGAGAATCTTGGCAAGCAATGGTTCCAGACCCTTGCCGTCTTCAGATTTTGGCTGGGCAATATG
>JBHEPK010000244.1:512-2457 GCA_046260325.1 Desulfonatronovibrio sp. | reverse complement strand
AAATGTAAAGCCTTCATCAACAAGTTTCTTGGGAATACATCTTTGCCCGGATAAAAGCATATTAGCCACTTCTCCGTATACAAGCTTCAGCCCGAATCCGGGAACCATGAAAAAGGCAGGTCTTTTCAAAACCCTGGATAAAGCCTTAGTGAATTGAGTATTGGTGACAGGTTTGGGTGAACATAAATTTACCGGGCCTTTGATGGTTTCCTTATGGCTGATAAACTGCATGGCCCTTACAAGATCTATAATGTGTACCCAGGAAAACCACTGACTGCCGCTGCCAAGCTTTCCTCCAAGTCCCATTTTGAATATGGGCATCATCTGGGCCAGGGCCCCTCCATTGGGGCCGAGTACAGCAGGAAACCTGGTAATCACTACCCGGTGGCCGAAATTTTCAGCTCCCATGGCTGTTTCCTGCCATTGAACCCCTACATCAGCCAGAAAATCACTTCCCGCAGAAGCATTGTCATCAATTATTTCATCTCCGCGCGGACCATAGTAACCCACAGCATTGGCGCATATAAACGTTTTGGCATCCATATCCTTAATGGAAGCAATAACATTGGCGGTAGAGTCCACCCGTGTAGACAAAATCATTTTTTTGGCTTTCTCAGTCCAGTTTGTCATTACCGGAGAACCCACAAGGTTGATAATAACATCAGCCTGATCAAGGCTATTCTGCCATTCTCCTTTTCTGAGGGGATCGCCCTTTATGGCCTTAAGGGCAGGGGACTTTATTTTAAGTTTGGATTCATCCCTTACCAGGGCAGTGACGTTTTCACCTTTATCCAAAAGATATTTTATTAAAAAATTACCAACAAACCCTGTGCCGCCAAGTATAAAATATTCCATGCCTACCTCCCTGGAGCAGTCCATTTCTGGATATATTGATCAACGTTAAACTTTCTTTTGCAGCCGTTATAATTCATATATCTGACAGTACCAAATATGGGACGTTCCTTCCAGGGCCTGTCATGAAGACCTCCCATGGACCACATAACACCTGTGCAGCCATTGGGATCACGCCCATCAAGCTCATATTTGTCATTGAGATAGAGAGCAAATTCTATAGCCTGTTCTGGGGATTCAGTCCATTCTAAGATTTTCTTGGCCCAGTACATACGCATGTAACCATGCATTTTTCCGGTAATCATCATTTCCTGCTGGCAGGCATTCCATAATGGATCATGAGTCTGACCTTTTTCGAATTTTTCTAAGGAATACATATATTCCCTGGTGTCGCTGCGATGCTTTTCCAGTGTTTTCTTTCCCCAGTCAGAAAGACCCTGGAAATTATCGTAATTATTATTAAACCAGCAGAAATTATCTGAAAGTTCTTTACGCACGATCAGTTCTTCAAGAAATGAATCAGCATCTTCCACAGAAATACTTCTGTTTTGCTTCAGGCGCAGGGCAACGCTCTGGGAACATATCTGGCCAAAGTGAAGATACGGGGAAAGATTGGAAAGGGCATTTGCATTGGGATCATTTCTTTTCTGCTGATAATCCTTTAAACCATGATCTATGAAATTATCAAGCACGGTCAAGGCCTGATCCCATCCAGGTTTAATCCAGTCAACTGGAGGTACGCTGCTGTCTAAGTTTAAATTTTTGAGCAGGGTGCTGACATCAAAATCTGAATTATCATGTATCTGATCAAGAGGTTTAATTTCTGGAAAGGGCTCCAGAAACTCATCAAGTTTTTTATGAATTTTGGTTCGAATCGTCCTGGCCGCGTATTCCTGTTTATCCGAAGTTACCCAGCAGGGAATAATGTTATGGGCATCAACTATGTGAAATTCTACATCTGAATTTTCATAAACCTTGTCCTGCCAGGATCTTTTTATCCTTAACGGATCAAAATCAGTGATCAGGTGGCTTGCGTTATTTTTTTCAAGCCACTCGGGAAGCACTATTCCCGGATCTCCCTGGATGAGGTCAA
>JBHEPK010000244.1:0-305 GCA_046260325.1 Desulfonatronovibrio sp. | reverse complement strand
CTTCTTGAAAGCTGTCCATCAGACAGAAAACTATGCGCAATTTTTTGCTCAATTTGCGGGCAGTATCAATGGCATGGATAAGGGCCCAGTTGTCATGGATTCTCTGATCTCTGCTCATCCAGTAAATTACCTGACCTGATTTTCCCTGTCCTGATCTAATGACTTTTATTCTTTGCGGATTAATGCTCATAATTTGCTTTTCTTCTGTATTGGGTTATGTTTATTTTCATGCTTACAATCAAGTGCTCTGGATGTAAACGAAAGCTTTGGAAGTATAAGAAGGTTGGGCCTGGTGAAGTTTTGCG
>JBHEPK010000243.1:286-2501 GCA_046260325.1 Desulfonatronovibrio sp. | reverse complement strand
GACCGGATCTGATGGCCATGCCTTGGTTCAGGAAAAGGCAGGAGATATATTCGTGGACGGTGAAGCTGTCAGCTCGCTTACGGAATTGATTTGCAGGGGTCAAAGGACATAACTGGCATAGAATGAAAAACACATAACGGATAACTCAAAAAAATTCCATGAAAATGCATCTTATTTACCCAAAATGGCCCAAGCTGGAAAGGCAGACTGAGTTTCATCTGCCTCCGCATGGTCCGGTAGTATTTGCCGCAGAGGTCCCAGAGGAAGTGGACATTTTATTCACTGATGAAAATCTTGAAACAGTTGAATTTTTCTCGTCCACGGATTTGGCTGCCCTGTCTGTTATGCTTACCTCACAGCTGCCCCGTGCCTTTGAAATAGCTGATGCGTACAGAGAAATGGGGATTCCAGTGATTATGGGCGGGATTGCCACCATGCTTCATGCTTCTGAGGCCTTGGATCACGCGGATTCTGTTTTTCTGGGAGAAGTGGAAGGACGGTTTTCACGAGTCATAGAAGACCTGAAAAACGGGACTCTTTGCAAGACATATGATTTTTTGAACAGCCCTCCGGATATCTCCCTTGTGGGTACTGCCAGGCGAAGCATCCTGCAAAGGGATATATACAATTACCGTGGTGTGCAGATGGTGGATCTTGTTCATGCCTCGCGAGGCTGCAGATTTAATTGCATGCCCTGTTGTGTTGGGTATCTTGGCGGCAAATCCTTCAGGCCCAGACCATTATCCAGAGTCATTGAGGAAATAGAATCCATCCCTAATAACCGTCTTTTTCTTGTGGACAACTCCCTGTCCCAGGACCGCGACTGGCTGAAAGAACTTTTTACGGCCATGATTCCCCTGAAACGTAAATGGGTTTCTCATCCGGTCCTTTATGATCCAGAAATACTTGATCTGGCTGCCCAGGCCGGATGCTGGTATGTATATCAGGCCGTAATAGACGATTCCAAAACCATACGGGAACGAATCAGGATGCTTAAGGACCACGACATCGGAATTGAAGGGACTATCCTGCTTGGGCTCGATGACCATGACGAAAATTATATTAAAAGGCTGGTTGACGTTCTCTTGCGTGAAGAGCTGGATATGGCCGAATTTACCATTCTGACGCCTTTTCCTCATACTCCCATCCGCCGCAAACTGGAAAAAGAAAACCGTATTCTGAGCAACAACTGGCTGGAATATACCTGCGACAAGGTGGTTTTTCAGCCTAAGCAAATGAGTCCGGAAAAATTACAGGAGCTTTTCCACTATGCCTGGGATACTTTTTATGAGGGTGCTGGTCATCAGCTGCGTATGGGCAATTTATTTAAAAAAGTAATCCGCAAGGAAATGGATGACGGCACATACCGTCGCTATGATCCCAGACGCAAAAGGGCCTTTGAAACAAAAGCTCCTCAAATTGACTGAACTACGAATAAGGCCTTACAGGTCAGGATGTAAATAATTGAAAGTATTTTTACTCTCGGTCAACGCTGAACAGGAACCTTATCTGGTTTATCCTCTGGGCATGGCAGTGATTGCTTCGGCTCTTGAAGAGGCGGGACATGAAGTGAAGCAGTGCGATTATCTGGTTATGGGTGAATCAGATCATTTACTTTGCCAGACAGTACAGGATTTCAAACCGGATATTATTGGCCTGTCCCTGCGAAATATTGATAACGTGGACTCGTTTGCCGGGATGGAGCACTGGTCTCTGGGACGGACAAAAATAATTGTTGATTTGTTGCGATCAGTTGTGGACATCCCCATTATTATAGGTGGACCGGCTTTTTCCATCATGCCCGAGGACATCCTGGATTTTCTGGGTGCGGATTATGGGGTGCTCGGAGAGGGGGAACGAGCCCTTCCTGATTTATTGAAACGGATTCAGGAGCAGATTCATGGTCCCCGGATTGTCAAAGGGGAAAAAGTTCTGCATTCTTCAGAGATGCTTTCTCCTTTGATAGATAAAGAGATTATTGATTTTTACAATAAAGAGAGCGGCCTGCCCGGACTTCAGTCAAAGCGTGGATGTCCATATAAATGTGTTTACTGCAGCTATCCTGTCCTGGAAGGCCATTCTATTCGCGCGCGTGATCCTGAAGCAGTGGTTGATGACATGGCCAGGTTTTCTCATGATTATGGAGTGGACCATGTGTTTTTTACGGATTCCGTGTTTAACGATTGTCAGGGTTTATATCTCAAACTGGCTGAAG
>JBHEPK010000243.1:0-276 GCA_046260325.1 Desulfonatronovibrio sp. | reverse complement strand
TGGAGTGCTTTCTTCCGACCGGCTCCTGTGAGTAGCCAGGAATTGGATTTACTGCAGCGTTCCGGACTGCTGGGGATGGAAGTAGGCTCAGATGCAGGATCCGAGGAGACTCTGGAGGCACTTGGCAAAGGATTCGGCTGCTCAGATATACTGACTTTTAATGAGGCCTGCGTGTCCAGGGGGATACCAGTGGCCCACTATTTCATTATCGGAGGCCCTGGTGAGACCGAGGCAACTATTGATGAAACACTGGAAAATCTGGAGAAGTTAAAATCC
>JBHEPK010000242.1:0-2508 GCA_046260325.1 Desulfonatronovibrio sp. | reverse complement strand
GTCTTGGAGCGCATTTTTCGGCTGATGTGATAATGGAGTACGGTTATAAATCACAGGATGATTTGTCTGATATTCTTGAGCAGGCATCAACAACCCTTGATTCCCAGCCTGCAGACAGGTGGTTTCTGGGAATACCATTAAAGTACTTCACCCTGATCAACTTTACCCTGCCAGCAGCGGCCACAGAAAATCTGGATCAGGCAGTAAAATACGCTCTTATGCGCCATGTGCCATATGAACTATCAGAAGAATCAAAAAGGTGAGATCTTAGATATTTCTGCGGTGATAATTCCTGTCAACTCCCTTAAGCCCTTTCTAAAAGCCTCCTCAAAGGCAAAGATTATTTTTTCCAATGTTTTTCCATCAATACTTTACTGGGCCAGGATAAAAGGAGATGGAACTTATATCTCGCAAGGCCCTGGATACGGTGAAGCAATAATTTATCAGCAAGGCAGGATCACCCTTCAAAACTGGGCAGTGAATACTGGATCTGAAGATTATTTTTTGGAAGAAACCAGCAAGCTAATGGCCAATACTTCTGAATGCCCTGAAAACCTTTATATCTGGGAGACCAACCAGGGCCTTGAAAGCATTGCAGAAAAGCTCAGACTAAATCCCAGGCAAGCGTATGTTCTTAATTTCAACAAGGTCGATCAAGCCAGGGCCAGGGCAAACACCAAAGATGGATATGAATTAAACCTTTTGCCCCGATCAGTTCTCAGGCAGAGAGCCATTGCTTCTTATATGATATACGGGGGGATTGCTTTTTTTATCCTCAGCCTGCTTGTACTGCCAGTTTCAAAACTTGCAGGCCAAAAGCGATATTTGACCAAGGTGGAAAAACGGGTGGAGCAAATCAGCGGCAGTGCGGAAGAGCTTACCAGTATAAGGGAAGAGAGCAGAGAAATTCTGGAAAGCATTGAATCCATGGCTGAGATGAAAAAGTCATATCCATCAACAATCAATATCCTTAGAGAGTTGACAGAGTCTATTCCTGAATCAGCATGGGTAAACTCTATGAGTTATTCAAATATGAAGGTGAATATCCAGGGTGAAGCAGATTCTGCAACATCAGTTATTGAAGCCGTAGAAAATTCACACATGTTCAGTGGTGTGCAGTTTACTTCTCCAGTTACCAAATCAGGTTCCAGGGACAGATTTAGTCTGGAGGCAGAGGTTGTTTTATGATTCAAAGAATTGTGGAAGCTTTAAAAAAAATGGCTCAGGGGGCAGCTGCCGGCCCCAACAGAATGAGAATTGTTCTTGTAGCCGTGATGATATTGCTTGTTGTGGTTAGTCTGGGCAGATTTTTGGTGAGCGGATATTATGAATATTCTACAAAAATAGCAAACCAGACAGAGATGCAATTGACCAGGTATAACAGCCTGAGCAGGCTCATGGCTGAAGCTGACAGGTATAGAGAAGAGCACTCTACCTTAGTCAGATTCAGAAACGAATTTCTTGATTCAGGGCTTATTCAGGCATCAACACCGGCTCTGGCAGAAGCCCAGCTGCAGAATTTGATCAACGCCCTGGCCAGTGAAGCTAATCTCAGCGTGCGAAGTATGAGGATGCTTCCCAGGACACAGCAGGGAAATATCACCAATCTCAGGATAGGAATAAACTGCAGAGGAGAAATCGGAGCCATCAAAGACTTTTTGCATACGGCTTCTGTGAATGATAAGTTTTTGTTCGTGGATCAAATTCAGATCCAGATATTAAACCAGCGAGAAAGAAGACACTTTAATTTTAACGCTGAAATTGTAGCTTGGATCAGGTCATAATGAAAAAAATATTTGAACGAATTAAGGGCCCCCATCTTTTTCTGTTAATGATCTTTGTAGTACTTGGATTAATGATGCTGGCCCTGAGCGTCAGGGGATACAAAGAATATTCACAGCAGAAGATAGGTTCTCCTGAAACTCGGGGGGAAGGTGGGTCTGAACTGACCATGGAAGAATTACGTTCCATGCTTGATGTTTCCAGAGATATTCCAGCAGGTGATATTGATGTAGTGGCCCGGAAAAATTTGTTTTCACCAGAACGTACAGCCTGGGAGCCTCCTCCGGCAAAGGAAGATAGTGAAGACCAGGCTCCTCCAAGAAGACACAGGATTAATACATCTGAATTTCGACTCTATGGGATAACAAGTGACGGCAAACAAAAAAGAGCACTTATATATTATCAGAGACTGCCTGAAAAATCCAGGAACAGACTGGTTGTTGAGGGAGAAGCTGTTTATCAGGAGCGTCATGGCGGAGATGAAGTCTTCAGACTGGTAAGTATTGATGATAAATCAGTCACTCTTGAAGCTTCTGGTGAAAATTTTGAAGTGGGATTGTTCAGCCATGATAGGCAGCAGGTAAATCTTTCAGGAAGTAAAATTGCTGTATCTATTGGTGGAACAGGAGAAGAAGTCACTCCTCAGGCCTCTGTCGATTCGGGCCAGGGTTTTCCTCCGGATCCTGGAGCATCGCCCAGGCCTGCCTCTAAGCAGCAGAGTTCAGG
>JBHEPK010000241.1:412-2532 GCA_046260325.1 Desulfonatronovibrio sp. | reverse complement strand
GGTGGACTCAGCTCCGCCAATGTCCGGAGGTGAATACTTAAGCGTGGAAACTCTGGAACATATCTGGAACCAGCTTGTTTTATGGGGAAATCAGACTATTGCACTGGACGGCGGACTGGAAAAGTTTCTGAGCACACGTGCTCCAAAATGGAATAAAGTAGGCAGGGTGACATTTCATCTGGCTGAAAACAAAAATGACCAGCATCGTCCCTTTGCTTTTATGGCTGTTTTCTCCACCGGCATAAGCGCCGGAGGCCAGGTTAAGCACCTGCCTCTGCGTAAGGCTCTGGAATTATACACTGGAAACAGAAATAAGCCAGCCCTGATAAAACTTTTGACCCCTGTTAATGAAGCCTCGACACGTTGCAAATGGGTCAAAGAAATGGTGGACAGCGGGGATATATACCGGCCCATGGCCTGGTCTGCCAGCAAGGCTTACCAATTGTTAAAATCAGCCCCGGATCTTGAGCAAAGCGGACTAAGCCTGCGCCTGCCTGACTGGTGGAAGAAAAAACCAAAGCCCAGAGTCAACGCGGTTATCGGTGAGACCAGAAAGAGTAATTTTGGAATTAAATCCATGCTTGACTTCCAGGTGAAGGTGGCTCTTGGCGATGATTACCTTTCCATGGAAGAACTGGAAGAGCTTTTATCGGGGGAAGATGGACTGGTCATGTTTAAAGGCCAATGGGTGGAAGTGGACAGAAAACGTCTTAACCAGGCTATCAATCATTGGAAAAACCTGGAAAAAATTTCAGAAAACGGCCGGATATCCTTTATTGAAGGTATGAGGATGCTGGCCGGAGCCCCAAAGGACCTCAAGGACGTACCCGTAGAAGAGGACCAGATGGACTGGTCTCAGGTTGTTGCAGGCAAGGCCATTCAGGAAATGCTGGACCGGCTCAGAAACCCTGCTGCCATGGACCAGCCTGATCTTTCAAAAGATTTAAAGGCTACTCTTCGTCCCTATCAAAAAGAAGGAACGGCCTGGCTTAATTTTCTGAGCCAACTGGGCCTGGGAGCGTGTCTGGCCGACGACATGGGGCTTGGCAAAACCATTCAGGTCCTGGCCCTTTTAACCCTTCAATCTGCCCATAATCAGTCTGAACCGTCCCTGCTCATAATTCCCGCCTCTCTCCTTGGAAACTGGCGAAGTGAAGCAAAACGTTTTGCTCCGCGACTTAAACTGCTATTTGTGCATTCTTCTGAAATGAACAAAAAAGACATGCAGGCACTTGAACGTGATCCAGTTCAATGTCTTGCCGGGTACGACATGGTGGTAACAACCTATGCCATGGCCACCCGCACTCCCTGGATTCTGGAACAAAAATGGAAACTGGTGATTCTTGATGAAGCCCAGGCCATAAAAAATCATTCCACCAATCAGAGCAAAACTGTCAGAAAGCTCCAGGCTTCAGCCCGTATTGCCCTTACCGGAACCCCAATAGAAAACAGAATCGGTGATATGTGGTCTTTGTTTGATTTCCTTAATCCTGGCCTTCTGGGCAGTGCCAGGCAGTTCAAAAATTTTGTTAAAAAGATGGAAGAAGATCCGAAAAAATCATTCAGCCCACTTAGAAAAATTGTCAGCCCGTATATACTGCGCAGACTCAAAACAGACAAAAGCATTATCTCGGACCTGCCTGACAAGACTGAAACAGTCCAGTTCTGCTCCCTGACCAGGGATCAGGTGAAGTACTATCACCAGGCAGTAAAGACCATGGAAAAAACCCTGAACAATAAAGATGAACTGGATGACATGGCCAGGAGGGGCATAGTCCTGCAAACACTTATGCGTCTGAAGCAAATCTGCAATCATCCGGCCCAGTTTCTTGGGGACAACAATTATATCCCAGCCATGAGCGGCAAATTTACAAGGATTGCTGAAATCTGCCAGGAACTGGCCCAGCGTCAGGAAAAAGTATTAATATTTACCCAGTTTCGTGAAATCATCCCTGCCCTGGAAGATCATCTAACCCAGGTGTTCGGCAGACCGGGGCTGCACCTGCACGGCGGGGTCAGCGTAAAAAAACGTAAATCAATAGTTGAAAATTTCCAAGATGATGAAGGTCCGCCATTTTTTATTCTTTCTTTAAAGGCCGGAGGCACAGGCTTGAATCTTA
>JBHEPK010000241.1:0-252 GCA_046260325.1 Desulfonatronovibrio sp. | reverse complement strand
GTCAGAAAAAAAACGTTCTTGTACATAAATTTGTTACCAGCGGGACCATTGAAGAAAAGATCGACAGGCTCATTAATGAAAAACAGGACCTGGCCAGGAAAATGCTTTCCAGTGCAGGTGAAATCAAACTTACAGAACTTCCGGATGACCAGTTAATAAATATGGTTCGTCTGGACATCAGCGCGGCTGCAATTTCATAAATAACTTGAAGAAGGAGTATTGTAATGTCCAGATGGGGTTGGGCTCCTTACG
>JBHEPK010000240.1:0-2534 GCA_046260325.1 Desulfonatronovibrio sp. | reverse complement strand
ATAAGCGTACTTAACGCGGTGCAAGATGGTTATCCGGAAATGAAAACCATCGTCCTGACCGATTACAAGTCTGAACAGTCCTTGTCTGAAGTTTTTGAGGCCGGAGCAAACAGCTACTGCATCAAGGATACCAGCAAAGATGAGATGCTCCTGGCCATACAACGTGTCATGAGCGGCCAGACATTTGTATGTACCGGCATTGCTGACGAGGTGATGGAAGGATACCTGGAAGGACGCAAAAAAAACATGGATGGTAATGACCGGGAGATATTAACCCCGCGTGAGCGCGAAGTGCTTAAACTGCTGGCCGAAGCCTACAAGAACAGAGAGATTGGAGATATGCTGTATATAAGCGAGAAAACCGTTGAAAAGCACCGCTCCAATATCATGAACAAGCTGGGGCTTCGTAACGTGGCCGCTCTGACCGCCTTTGCCATGGAGCATGGACTGGTGAACGGAGCTGGCAATCCCTTTGCCCGGCAGGATGACTTTTTTGGGGTTTTTCCGGATAAATCACAAAACGATGACCGGGTGGCCCCGGCCAATTAACTGGCTGCCCCAAATCTCCCAATTGCTGCGTCGCAGGTTGAGAATCTCATCTGGGAAAAAGCAGCTTCGAATATGGACTACGGACTGTATGAGCCAGGAAAATAAAATGGTCACGGTTTAGCAGGCTGCCCCAAATCTCCCAATTGCTGCGTCGCAGGTTGGGTTCCGCGTTCAAGGTTCAACGTTCAACGTTAAAGAGTAAGAAAAATTAATTAATTTCAAAAACTTTTTTGCTTCTTGCACTTGGAATTTTTGAACAGCCAGTTGAATAAGGACTTTTTTCAACACGCTTTTAAGCCTTTTTATAACTATAAGCCGGATACAAAACAAAAAATATACGGTAACTGTTCAGCATAACCATCGGCCTGCCTTAAATTTTGTGGTTGATCATAAATTTAAGGTTAAAAGTTACCACATTATCTCAATTTCACCTGGAGAAGTAATATGCACGAATTAGCAGGAAAGACTCTTATTTTAAGCGGAGCTTCCAGAGGGATCGGCAACAGCCCTTGTCCGGCTGTTGTCTTCAGAGCCTGGCCGGCTGCATGGCGAAACCTGGGATGTGCGAGATCTGATTTTATAGACGCAATTCCTTTGGGGCAGGCTACCGAAATATCACCCATTTCCCGGGGTAGCGACACAGCCGCAACACTGGGCTGGGGGACTGAATCCCGTTGGGATTCCCAGAAGAAAATAACAGGCCGGAACGCATAATGAGCCAAGTAATAAACGCGGGAACAGCTTTGCCTGGTGCGTGGGTAATGGCTCTAAGTTGTTTTATGAAAAATACATTAACCCTTCCAAGGAGGAAAATGATCATGTCGGAAAAAAGAGATGCCTATGTGCGGGAAATGAAGGCCAAACTTGGCGAATTGAATGGCGAAATCAACAAGTTCAAGGCCAAGGTGGTCGATGCAAGCGCTGAAAAAAAAGCCGTATACAATGACCAGTTGGAAAAATTGAAGGAAAAGCGCGAGCACCTGGAGGAAAAGATTACCTCGCTGCAGGAAGCCGGGGACTCAACCTGGGAGAATCTCAAGCACGGGGTTGAGGAGTCCTGGGAGTCCTTGAAAGAGAGCTTTGCCTCGGCCAAAGACAAGGTAAAGGGGGAATAAGGCCCATAATCGCTAACTTAACGGCTGATTGCTCGGTATATTTTTTCGAGTTGTAATTTTCTTTGTCGAGGTGGCCCCGGCCAATTAGGAGTTTGCACGCTGATAAGCCGGACACAAAAATAAAAAATATTTCAATATTCCACGGCCAAGAGCCGTCAGGAGCAAATATATGAACTCTCAATCAGAAACAATAAACAGCAGTACGAAAGACTCAGCCGGACTCCGTGAGAAGGCTGCAGAGATTGCCCGAGATGAAAAACTCGGATCCCAGATAAACATCGAGGCTATGACTCCTGAAGAAATACAGCAGATGTTTTACGAATTGCGGGTCAGGCAGATTGAGCTGGATCTTCAGAACCAGGAACTGAACCGGTCTCAGGAGGCTTTGCGATTTTCGCGTGAGCGGTATCTGGATATTTATGAACAGGCTCCGGTTGGATATATGACTCTTTCCCGGGAAGGGCTGGTTCAGGAAGCTAATCTTACGGCAGCAGCTATGCTGGGCGTGGAGCGGGCGTGGTTGTCGGGTCAGGCTTTGAGCCGGTTAATCCTCAAGGAGGATCAGGATATATATTATTTACACCGCAAATTACTTTTTGAAACCGGCCAGCCTCAGAGTAGTGAGCTGCGCATGCAGAATAAAGACGGAATATTTAGATGGGTTCAGCTGGACTGGTCCCTGGCTTATGATCCGGTTGGATGTCAGGTGCAGGAGATCCCGGATGGTTCACAGGATGAAACGGATTGTTCCCTGGAATATCGCATTGTTATGAGCGATATATCCGAGATTAAGCAGACTCAGGAACAATTGCAGAAAACGAGCCTGGAAGTTGAACAGTATTTCAACTTGAGCCTGGATTTGTTCTGTAT
>JBHEPK010000024.1:20062-20560 GCA_046260325.1 Desulfonatronovibrio sp. | reverse complement strand
CTTCTGGGGGATGTCCAGGATACCACTCAGGAGAAGCAATCACCAGCCCGCAAAACACATAGAAAGGTGCTATAACTTCAAGCACTTCCTTATCATTGGTCTTTTCCAGATAAGTATCCCACAAAGTCATATAAAGCTTTTCAAAATCTCCGGACATTTTTGGACCTGAGTAAAGAGAGTAAAGCAGATAATTGCAGGTCATGGTGGAAATATCATCACCAGGTTCACCCCATTGCCCCCGGCTTCTGTCAAGTACGGAAAAATCTCCATCCTCTTCAACCAGGACATTCCATGGATGAAAATCTCCATGCACTTCACTCAGACGATGGGAATATTTCTTTAACTTCCAGCGCCATTTAATGAGCTGTTGTTCCAATTCAATGAACCTCTGCTCAGGAAAATCCTTATAAGGATACGGATAGCCGTCAATTAATCCGAATATACACTCGGAATCGCCTATAAGCTGCCTGATTCTTCTTTCATAAAGATCTTTTTGAC
>JBHEPK010000024.1:8955-20052 GCA_046260325.1 Desulfonatronovibrio sp. | reverse complement strand
AATCAAGAAGCTGTCCTTTTTTTACTCTTTCCAGATTGAGAAAATAATCCTTTCCTGAGACCTTTTCATTGAGAATAAAAAATTCATTAACATCTTTTACCGGAACCATGCGCCCTGAATTGTCAATATAACCCAGTCCCATGGGCTGGACATGGCGTTTCATAAGACCGCCTGTCTCATACTGAAACATGAGGATGGCCGCCCTGTCCCAATAATACTGATGGCCGTACTTGTCGCCCTTCATGGCTGAAAGAACTGCCTGAACAGACTTACCATCCTGAGTAAAATTAATGAGCACGGGTTTTCCATAACCAAAATCCTTCATGCCCTGTTCATCGAGAGAACCAATCTCTCCAATACCTGTAAGCTTAATCTCACCAGACATTATAGACTTAAGATAATTTTCAAGATCTTCTAATTTCATATCAAACATAATAATTCCTTTTAAATTGTTTTTTTATCTGTTCAAGAAGCAGTTTCCTCACCAATCCACTGCAAAAATTCCGGATTACCATCTGTAACTGGCAGAAAAACAACACACGGACATTCATAACTGTGAATCTTTTTTACCTGCTCCACAAGCCTGTCCTGTAGATCTTCTGTGGTTTTGGCAATAATGACAGCTTCTGATGACTTTTCTAATTTACGCTGCCACATATACATGGATTGCATGCCGGTGAAAATATTTACGCACGCAGCCAGCTTCTTTTCAACAAGAATCTGCCCGATTTTTTGAGCCTCAGCCTGACCTGATGCAGTAATATAAGCAAGGGTATAAGACATGATACATCCTGTTGAAAAAGTCCTTTTAAAGGTTTTGCCATAAAGATTGCCTTGGTCGCTTGGCCCATTACAAAAAACTGAAGCTATTCTTCAGAATCTGCCCCCTCTGATTCCCGGGTAAGGTACTCAATGAGCATTTCTTTTTCTGCAGGTGTTATTCTTGAGCCAATACTGACCATGCGCTCCACAGTTCCTTCCCATCCTTCATGGTCATATTCTGCATCCTCAATCCTTTTGGCATCATGGCACATAAGACATCGCTGGGATATAATCCTTTCCCCTTCTTCCTGAATTTCAGCTTCCAGGTTCAGCCCGAATGAAAACACCATGGCCAAACAAAAAAGAAAAGAGGTTGCCAATAATCTAATCATTATGATTCACTCCTTTATCAGTCCAGATAATCTTTTTATATGTTGGATATTTACTTAACAAGTCATGTCATTTTATGCTTGAAAAATGCAGAAACCTTAGTTTATTTATTCCAGGCATGCAACCTGGCAAAACAGCCTGCCCGCTGATTTTAAATTAATTACGGCCCCTGGCGAACAAAGCTGTACGTTCCCACGTTGGGGAGCTCAACTTCAAATCCATCCCCTGTGAGTTTTCCCTGAATAACTCCTCCAGTCTGAGTATGAAGCCAGATTTCATTGCCACGGATCTTCCATCTAAAATGGACAAGATCAATATCTGTCTCCCATGTTCCCTCCCCGTTATCTTTAAGCTCAATATATGAATAGGCCCCAGGCAGATCCTCTTCACTTCCCTGGTATTTCCCTGTCATACCTGACTGTTCAGCACAGCCTGAAATTAATAATATTACAATGAAAACAAGGACTGTCGATAAACATCTTTCTTGGTGAAGCATAATTATCCTGTATACATCTATATTTTTTTAAGCATTGACATAAATCTATTTTCCAGATGAAACAGCTCATCAAAAAAGAAAATTTGGACGCAAAATGCCAGCCAGGTAAGATCCCTTATTACGGTCAACCAGCTGATGGCATCATCTGAACTGCTGAAACAACCGCAACTTATAGGTGAATCCCGAAACAGATTAACTAAAACACCCATGGTAAAGATTACAAGCATGAAAGAAATCATTACCGTTGCAGATTTGGCCCGGAATCCGGCCACAAGCATTATTCCGCAGATAAGTTCAAGCCAGGGCAGAGTAATGGCCAGCATATTAACAGACCAATAGGGAACAATTTGATATGTAGCTATGGTTTCAGCAAACTCTGCCCCATAGTTGATCTTGTACATGCTGGCAAAAATAAAAAGGCCTCCAACATAAAAACGCAGGATAAGTGCCAGATAGGGACTGGTTAGAATTCTTATAAGAATATTTTTGTTGTTATTTTTCATGGCTCTACGGGTAGATTCATCTTTTTCCATGCCTTGAGTCCCCCATCTAAAATCAAAACATTTTTATGACCGCGTATGACAAGTTCATGAGCTACTTTTTCATCATACCTCCGGCTGATATTACGGCCATAAACTATGATTTCTTTCTGGGGATCAATACTTGAAAAACGCATCATATATACAAAATCAAAAAGGTTAAGAGGGAGGCTTACAGCATTAGTAATTCTTTCCTGGGAATAAAATTCATTGGGTCTGGCATCTACAAATATAGCACTATTGTTTCTATGTTTGAGAACTGCCCAGTCTGCCTCAATAAACGGCTGTGATGTAAATGTCCATGTTTCAGGCACAGGGTTTGTTCCTCCCGGGCTTGAAATATTGTAGGTCAGACTTAGAACCAGAGTCATGGCGATAATAAACACAAAATCAAGCACATTGACCCTTTCCAGGCGTAACATTTCACCCTGGATCAGAGAACTTATACGATTCTTGGTTTTCTGCAGGACATTAAGGCTGTCTCTGGTCTGCCTGAGCTCGTCAATGGTTCGCGACAACTCATAGTTCCTGCGTCCAAGATCGAGATTGAGCTTTTGAATTATTTCAAAAGAAAGAACGTTTCCCAGGAAAACAAGAAAGCTTCTGGTCAATGAAGACAGAAGCTCTTCTTCATCCTGGGAAAATTCAGGCTCTGTGATTTTGGAACAAAATCCCATTATGCCGATGTAATTTTCATCTAAGCTGAATACAATGCCGATATCCACGGGCAGATTAATAGACCTTGCTGAAAGTTGATCTTTTTGAATGGACTGAACTTTGAAATCAGGTAGAGAAAAGCATGCTGGTGCGGGATAAAAAGACAGAATAAATTTTTTTATACTGGACCCATCCAACTTATGCAGATCTTTTGTTTTGTCCCCCCTTCTAACCATAATAAGGTTGTCTTCAGACATATCAAAAAGCATCATAAAGCCAGACTTAGCACTTAGTGTTCCCTGAGCCATGAGCAAAAAACTGTCCATTAGCCTTTTTTTATCGAAGATTCCACTTAGTTCCCTGGATGTTTCAGAAAGTGCCCTGAAATGAAACAACTGTCTGTCCAGATCAGTCTGGGCTTTCTGGGCCTGAGCAAGGGCACTGGTCAACTGCTGATTTTTAATTATAAGGTCCTGATTGAGTATCTTGATCTGCTCTGAAGAACGAGCAAGCTTCAGGGCATCCATAAGAACCCCTGCCATGCTCAAGAGAAAATCAACTTCACGGTCAAGAAAATCTTCACCATTAATTTTGGCACCCAGGCCAATAAAACCGTAGCACTTGGCGCTCAATGTCCATTGAATCAGGGCCAGAGTATTGTCCGGCCAGGGAATATCATGATTGTCAGCCTCAGGAACTTCATTAATGCTCACTAACCTGACCTGTTTGGCCAGTATATCCTCCACCGAATCTAAATGACTGAAAAATTTATTATAAACTGAACTGCCACTTTGCTTCAGTCTTTCCTGCATGACTTTATCAAATCCTCTGGATTCAAGCTGTACAAATTTTCCATCCTGCTTCAGCTCGAGGACAAATCCCTTGGAAGCTCCCACAGCACCCAGGAGAATCAAGAGAAATTTTTCCAGAATTTCTTCCTGATCTTCAATATGAGTCAGCTCTCGTATAGATTCATTAAGGATATTAAGCTGATAGGCCTGACGTTCTAAATCCGCCAGTCTTTTTTGAGGAGCTTCTTGCAAGTTTTTACCTGAATTATTTGTAGTACTCATGAGGTCCGTCATGAACTTGAAATCTCACCGATTTCAGAGTGGCTCATTCAATTATTTTATTAATCTTTTCCATAAATTCATTCAGTTCCAGTATTCGGCCCAAGTGCGCGTATAAAACCCGACCATCTTTTGAAACAATAATTGTATATGGCGTGTCCGGATTTCCGATATGTCCGTGGAAGTCATACTCGTAGTCTTCAAGCATTGGATAAGGCGCTTTCCAGGAATTTCTCAGATGCTCTATTTCCATAGTTGTGGAACCAGGGACTATGGAAAACATAATCATTCTTTCTTTCAAGACTTCATCCTTTGATATCCTGTTAAAGAGATGATTTACCTCTGCTGACTGGGCATGACAGACAGGACAGTAAGCGCCTACAACCTCAATCAAAAAGAAATCTGCATCCAAATCTTTGAGGAGAAAACTATCTTCCTCTGCTAAGCCCAGATAATCATTGTCTTTTTGAATATCCGGAGCTTGAAAAACAAACTCCTCAAGTATTTCTCCAGTTTCTACAGGATTTCCACCTGAAACTGATGGAATAGGAATACTCATGAAAAAAAAGAGTGAAAAACAGATAAAAATTTTCTTGTTCATAAATTGAGTTCCTTTGATCGGATAAATATCAAATTTCAGATTTAAGATAGGTAACAGCTTTTTCCAGGTCTTTAAAAATTTGAGCCATCTGGTTAATTCCAACAATATGGAAGAATTTTTCCATGTTCTCTGATAAACCTGCAATGGCAAGGCGATATCCTTTGTCATTGCTTTTGGTCAAAATCTGAATGAGTACACCTATACCAGCTCCGCTGACTGACGAATTTTCACTAAAATGGAGTAAAATTTTCTCATGGCCTTTATTTTCAATTTCATCATAGACGTTCATAAACATGTCTTCATGGGAGGCGTTGATATTTCCCTGGATATCCACCACTGCAATCTTGTCCTTCAAGGTCCAGGAAATCTCTTCCTCATTACTTTCAACCAGACTTAACCGCTCTTCAGCTCT
Source organism: Desulfonatronovibrio sp. (assembly GCA_046260325.1). GTDB lineage: Bacteria > Desulfobacterota > Desulfovibrionia > Desulfovibrionales > Desulfonatronovibrionaceae > Desulfonatronovibrio. The sequence continues at coordinate 15,125 of JBHEPK010000024.1, read as the reverse complement.
TTTCAGGGCTGCGTCCAATGCCTTTTTCTGTATGGGCTTATTAATAAAGTCCGTAGCACTCAAGTTCATGGCTTCTATGGTAAGATCAACATCCCCGTGCCCTGTTATGATAATTACCTCTGTAGCCGGATTAATTTCCTTAATTCTTTTCAAAACTTCCAGGCCGTCCATGCCTGGCATCTTAATATCGGTTATTACGATGGATGGGTTTTCTTTCTGGAATATTTTAAGTCCCTGCTCTCCATTTTCAGCTGTGTACACTGTAAAACCATACACCTTCAAAAACATCTGAAACATGCTCAGAGTTGGTTTTTCATCATCTATAACTAAAATTTTACGCATAATTTAGGTTCTCTCAAATATGGTTAAAAAAATAAAGTATCTGTCTATCACTTTGTTTGCATTGTAACTGTTCACCACATTAGTTAAAATCTATAACCTATTGAAATCACCCTTGGCTCTGGGAAAATAAATTTTAAATGTAGTTCCTGCACCTTCAGTACTCTGGATATCAATTTCACCTTCATAATCCTTAATAATGCCGTAAGATATTGAAAGACCTAAGCCCATGCCCATACCTGTCTGCTTGGTTGTGAAGAATGGATCAAATATCTTTTCTCTCACAGACTCAGGCATTCCAGTTCCAGTATCTGATATTGTAAGCACGACATTATCGTTTTCAACACCTGTATTGATGATTATCTCACCTGGCTCAACAGCTTTGCTTTCTTCCCGATTCTGAATAATGGCATCGCGGGCATTGGTGATAAGGTTGAAGATAACCTGCTCCAGCCTGTTTTTGTGAGCCATTATGGGAGGAAGATCATCCATCAGGTTCAGTTTGACGGAGATATTCTGCAGTTTAAGCTGTTGTCCGGTAATGGAGAGCACGTTATGCACGGGCGTGTTAATATCTGTCTTTTCTTTGGTAAAGTCTGACTTTCTTCCAAATTCCCTGAGATTATTAATTATCTCTGTAGCCCTGTCCACCTGAACGCTGATTTCGTGACTAATCTGTTCCAATTGTTCATTAGAAAGATCATTATTTTCATACATCATGCTCAGAAACTCACTGCCCATCTTAATAGCATTGAGAGGCTGGTTCAACTCATGGGCAATTCCTGCGGAAAGCTGCCCAAGACTGGTCATTTTGCTTGCCTGAATAAGCTGGGCATCCTTGTCAACCATTTCAGTTATATCCGTAGCAGCAACAATAACCGCATCCTTATTTATGTAACTGCTTTTACAGGCTTCAACATTGGTATAAAAGGGTACCTGTCCTTTTTTGTAATGAATGGCCTTGGCATATACAAAACTTTCATCTTCCGGATTGGCCTCAAAATAAGATATGAATTTACTTTTAAACTCCGGCGCCAGCTTAGTGAACGGCATATTCACCATTTCATCCCTGGTGTAGCCATAAGTATTCTGAGCACTGGGATTGGCATCTATTATAACCAATGTCCCGCAACTAAGTACAAAAATTGGGGCAGGACCGCTCTTGAACAAAGAACGATATTTGTTCTCCGATTCTCTGACCCTGTTACGATAGAGCTTGATACTGCGAACCATAGTCTTGAAAGAATCAGCCAGTTGCTGAACCTCATCTCCTACTTTCTTTCTCTTGGCCATACAATCTGTACAGTATGATGCCCTTTCGGGAAGATGCTCACTGTCAGGGGAAACATCCATCACCCTGTCCACATGCCAGCATGGAAGATCTGTATTGTAATAGGCAGGACAATGTTCCTCTTTGTTGTCATGCCCATCCTTAAACATAGCCAAAGGCTTGAAATCAAGATTACCCTGACTTATTTCATCTGCCATTTTAGTCAGTTGAGATATGGATTTTGTAATGTATTTAGATAACCAGTGGCTGATAAGAAAAACAATGATTACTGTACCGAATATAAAACCGAGAAAGGTAATTCTTAATTTGTTAATAATCTGAAGAATGTGTTTTTCCTTAAGTCCCACCCTGACTGTACCGATTTTATAAATTCCCTCCCAGATGGGCACCGCAATATCGTAAGCACTGGAATCAGCAAAACTGAGCCTGCGTACACTGAAGTTTTTCTCTGGAGGAATGGGATTAGCATGGATCAATTCATCAGGAAATGGATGAGTAAAAGTATGCCCCAGAAGTTCTTCCTCTTCATCAATGATGAAAATATAATCAACCAGGATTTGTCTCTCGCCCAATTGTGAGGCATCAAAAACCAAACTGACCAGGTTGGGATGGTCCCGGGTCAATACATATCCGCGTCCCTGGTCCGCAATACTCTGGGCAATGGCTATCCCCCTCAATGTCAACTCATTGACCAGGCTGGAAACAAGTATCCAACGGGCAAAAATGGCAATAGCGATGCTCAGCATGAGCACCATGGCCAGCGTGGAAAAGAAGATTTTGTTTTTCAGACTTATGTCATGAAAATTGAAAAATTTCATGCTGCCTCTATTATCAAATAAAATACAGATATTAAAAAAAATCTTTTCACAAGGGACTATCGAGGGGAAAAAAAGAAATTACCTTTCTTTTCCGTAGATGACTCTGACTTTCTGCCAGTCTGTCAACAGAGTAAGTTCTCCATCCTGAATAATGGTGAAGTAAACCCTGGACAATCCCTGATGGTTGTCCGGACTGAAAGACAAGGTATTGGCTATCCCCAAAGAATAATTCTGAATGGATTCTATGGCGTCTATGAAGCGTTCCCTGTTGAGATTTCTACCTGATCTTTTTAACCCCTCCACAAGGACCTTGGCATTGATAAAACCTTCCAAAGCCACAAGATTGGGCTGTTCATCCGGATAATATCGTCTGTATAGTTCAGTAAATTCCCAAACTCCTGATAAAAGTGCTTGAGATTCCAGAGAATCAGGAGGCGGCACAACTTGAGTAACAATAACCCCGTCACCTTCAGGCCCTAAGATCCTTGCAAGTTCTTCACTGCCCACGAATGAAACATTATGAAAAACAGGGTTGAACCCCTGTCTTCTTGAGGTCTGAATAAATTTAGCGCAGACATCATAAGTTCCGACCATGACCACTGCTTCAGCGCTGGAATGTATTATATTTTCTAAACCTTCCTCAATATTCATTGTCCCTCTGGTGTAACTGCCTCTCGCCACAGGTGCCAGACCATAATTCTTTAACGCAAGCTCAGTGCCTTTAAGTCCATCAAAACCATAAGCATCATACTGATAAAAAACAGCGATATCCTCTATACCGAGCTCTTCCACAAAGTACTTTACAGCCTCTCTTGTCTCCTCATAATATGAAGCCCTTACATTTATAATGTACCTGTTAAACGGTTCCCGGAAATCATTGGCCCCGGAAAAAATTCCCACCAGAGGTATTCTTGCTTCAGCAATAAGAGGCATTGCTTTTACTGTAGTCGGTGTTCCTACGTAACTGAAAAGGCAGAAAACCTGGTCCTCAATAATGAGCTTTTGAGTATTGGCAAGGCATTTAGGTGGATCATATCCGTCATCATATTCAATTATTCTAATCTTTCTTCCATGAACTCCGCCCTGTCCATTAACATGATTTATATAAGATTTTGCACCTTTAAGGATCTGAGTGCCCAGAAAGCTGGCATGCCCGGTAAGGGCCAGGGAGGAGCCTATAAGGACTTCATCATCAGTCACTCCTTGCAAGGTTGGCTCAAGAGGTTCTTCATTCTGATCGTTAGAGCAACCCCACAAGATAAGCACTAAAAAAATAATTCCTGTAAGTATGGACCTGGATTTCATTGCTTGCTCCTGAACATTAAGATATTTATCAGAGATCAGCAGACATCGTTTATCAGCGTGTTAAAAAAATCATTATTCAACTGGCTGCTCAAAAATTCCAAGCGACTGCCCGGCACCCACTTGGATGGTTGTTTTTCGGGATAAGTAATTATCAACTACTCAAGTGAATGCCGGATAAAGAGTTAAAAAAGTTCAAGTTTGCAGAGTAGTTAGAAGACGAAAAGTTTGAACTTTTTGTAGAAATGCAGCAATTGGGAGACTTTCCGGATGGAAACCAGTCAGGACAATCATCATAATTGGCCGGAAAATTTTCTTATTCGTGCTGGTGTTGTTTAATTTGAATGGAAAAGAAAGTTAAAAAAATGTCAAGCGGTTTTCATAATTCTGCTATGACAAGCTTAAAGCAGGTTGCTTTCATTAATAAGAAGAGCTACGGCTTATTAAACAGGTTGTCATAATAAATGGTAAACAACAATCTGATTCATAAAGCAGGCCTTTCTTTTATGAGTGTATTTTCTGAACAAAATAAAATAAAAAATCCTGAGACCATGACAAAAGTCCTGGTCATTGACGACGAACCTTCCGCCCTCAAACTCTTCAGCATGTTTCTGAAGGCTTATGGATACAAATCATTTGAGGCTGAAAGTGGAGAAGAAGGGCTTGATATTTTTAAGTCTGAAAATCCTGAAATAGTTTTCACTGATATAAAAATGCCAGGCATTGACGGGCTGGAGGTCTTGAGAAGAATAAAATCCATGGTTCCCCGGACAGAAGTTGTTGTGATAACTGGGCACGGTGACATGGATCTGGCAATCAGGGCTCTTAACTCAGATGCCACTGATTTTATTAACAAACCAATTAAAAGAGAAGAGCTCGAAAAAGCTCTAAACAGGGCAAGCCAGCGTCTCGGACAGATACGTTCAAGAAAGGAATCTGTTGAGCTTGGGAAAATAAGCAAAGGCAAAGCTGACATCAAATTTCACGGAAATATTGATGCCTTTTCTGAACCATACATCTGGGAGGCCTACAACAAGTGCCTCCATCAAAAATGTCAGATAATAACACTAATGTTTAAAGACAATGTTTCCATTAATGGCGCCGGAATGAACGCCCTGACAGAAGTAATAAACAATGCTGCAAGCAACAAAGTCAGGATCGAGGTTTCAGGTCTTTCTTCAAACCTTTTAAAAATCTTCAGAGAACTAAAACTGATAGAAAAGATAAACATCTTATCCTCCTGAACTACGACTGAGTCCTATCAGGACTGTTATCCCCAGAAATAATATATTATACCTACCACAATAAGGCTTCCGGCCCGCAGACTCTGGTTATATCCTATCAGCCTCATGGCAAGGGATGGATTGAATATACCGGCATAGTAGGGAAGCTGATGCCTTACTGCCCGCATGGGAGAAGACAGAATATTCCCTGAAATCAAGGCCAGAACTACCTCTTTAATACCAAGTGCGCCACTGTCTAACAAAGAACCTGCAGCAGCCAGACCTGCAGAAAACTCCGCTGCTAACTGAAGCGCGACAATGCTTATGGCCTGGGGAGGCAGAAAGCTTAAAAAGGAAGCATGCTGGGACATACTCTGCTCTACCCATAAAAAAAAGCCAACATTCTGAAAAATATAAAACAAAGTATATATGGGGAGAGTAAAGACCATAATTTTCTTGAAACGACTGACAAATCTTACTTTAACTTTTTTTAGCACGGCTGACCAATTGAACGAATCGGAAGGTGGAAGCTCACATTGGACACAAAGATCCTGCCTGGTTGGGAGAATAAACCTTCCAATGAATACTACCACTATGGTCCGAAGTACTGCTGAAGATATCGTCAAAAAAAGATAAGGGATAGCAGCAGCTTTGATCAGGGGGGCCATGATGAAAAATGCTGTGGGCAGGTGCAGAAAATAAGTAGGTAGAGAATTGAACAGATTGGAAAGGACCAGTTCCTTGCGGTTTATTCTTTTCTGTTCATAGGCCTCAGCCAGCATGGTGTTGGCGGTTATTCCTGAAAAAAAGGCCATGGAAAAGCTGGCTCCGGAAATATCCTTGAGCCTTCCCGCCCTGACTAAGGGCGTAGCAAACATGGCCATGAACCTTGTCCAGTTAAGGGCCTCTATCAAATTGCCCACAAACACGCCCATGGAAATAAACAGGCTGAGCTTTAAAAGTGGGACCAAAAGTTCTGACCAGATTTCTGGCATGGAAAACATTAACGGCAAAGGCTGATCAGGCTGTTCTGGTTTCTGTCCAGACTGAAACAGGGTTTATTTCCAGGACAGCACCCTTTTTTACCACTACGCTGTTCATCTCCAATTCTTCTACAGCCTTGGCAAGAAGACCTTCCGGAGCGTTCCATCTTGCTGAGATACTTTCCATTTCCAGAGGGACTTTGGCAAAATCAAG
>JBHEPK010000024.1:387-8945 GCA_046260325.1 Desulfonatronovibrio sp. | reverse complement strand
ATATAAGATAGAGTGATATTGCTTCCACTGAAAGTCCCAGTTTGAAGATTTTATTTTCCATTAGATTTTCTCGCTGCCTCCCGGGTGATCCGGCTGAAGTTAACTTACTCTTGAACTATAGATATTATCTGAGTGAAGAAACATTTCTTCAGATAGCTAAGCTGAAAGCACTGTTCGGGCAATCTTTTCCTGCGCATCTGCCTCAAGATATGGATGCATGGGGAGACTGAAAATCTTCCTTGAAACCTCTTCGCATTTTGGAAAGTCTCCCTGAGTATACCCGAGATAAGAAAAAGATTTCTGCAGATGCAAGGGCAGGACATAATAAACCGCCCAGGGGATATTGTTTTCTTTGAGCTTTAAGAAGATGGCCTCTTTATGATCGCTGTCTTGAGCCAGAATACTGTATTGAGCCCAGGCACTTTTCATATTCTCTGGAACGGATGGAGTTACAATATTTCCATTGCATAAAAGGCTGTTGTAGTTTTCAGCTATTTTTTGACGCAATTCCAATTCTCTTGGAAAAATTTTAATCTTTGCCAGAAGTATTGCCGCCTGCAAGGTGTCCATGCGGGCATTCATGCCCAGCCTGACATTCTCATATCTGTCCTTGCCCTGGCCATGAACCCTCAAAGACTGCAAAAGGTCATATCTGTGGGAATCATTGGTAAAGCACATTCCCCCATCCCCGTAACACCCAAGGGGCTTGGCAGGAAAAAAAGATGTGCAGGCCCCATGGCCAATGGCACAGGTCGATTTTCCATTGTAGGTTGCCCCAAAGGACTGGGCCGCATCCACGATTAATTTGAGGTCATGCTTGCGGGCTATTTCTTCAATCAAGTCATATTCACATGGCAACCCGAAAAGATCTACACTGATAATGGCTTTGGGGGTAAGTTTTTCAGGCACTTTATGACCGAGGTCACTTAATCCACCTGGTCCTGGAAGGGGAATACCGGATGAATTATTATCCTTGAGTGCTGCAATAGTCTTTTCAAGGTCTGCCGGATTTATATTAAAAGTCTCTGGATCAATATCAACAAAAACCGGAACCGCACCAATAAAAGCAATGGCTTCTGCCGTAGCAAAAAAGGTAAAGGGGGTTGTCAAAACAGCATCACCCGGCTTGATTTCAAGAGACAGCAGTGCCAGAAGCAAAGCATCTGTACCTGATGAACAGGCCAAAGCATGCTTTTGTCCACAATAGTCAGCAAGATTTTTTTCCAGCTCACTTATCTCAGGGCCCATCACATAAGCCCCATGCTTTAAAACAGCATCAATATTATCCTGAACCTGTCCTTTGACAATCTCATACTGAGACTTGAGATCAATAAATGGTATGTTCATTCTTATTCTCCTGTTATGAACGCTACAAGATAAGGATATGCTGACCGAATGACAATCAGGGCCTGGCAATCTTATCCAGAATGGTATTGGCAACTTCCAAGGCCTGCATGCCCTGCTCCCCAGGCACTTCAGGGGGCAAATCAAAAATTACCGCTTTTGCAAACTCTTCCAGCTCCATCTTCAGGGAGTTGACCTGAGGTGGTTCTGGCTTTTCATAGACCACATTTCTTTCCATATCTCCAACACCAATCTTGCTGACCACCATAGAAAAAGTGTCTTTATCCTGCATATCCTGAATTGAAGCATCTCTGAGCTGAAAAATATCAGATTTTTTTTCCAGAAAATCCATGGCCACATACTGGTTCTTCTGAAAAAGACGCATCCTGCGCATGGGCTTGAGGGAGATGCGGCTTGAAGTAAGGTTGGCTACGCACCCGCTGTCAAATTTAATTCGGACATTGGCAATGTCTTCAGCTTCAGAAACCACAGACACTCCGCAGGCATCAATATGTTTTACCGGACTCTTGACCATGTATAAAATCAGATCAAGGTCATGGATCATGAGATCCAGAACCACGCTTACGTCACACCCTCTGGGATTAAACTGGCTCAGCCTGTGAGCCTCAATAAACATGGGCGAAATCTGGTAATCTTTAACCGATAGCATGGCTGGATTAAAACGCTCAATATGACCAACCTGTATTTTTTTCTGTTTCTCCCTGGCTTTGTCAATTATCCCGGCCGCTTCTTCTACAGTTGAAGTAATGGGCTTTTCAATAAAAATATGACAATCATGATCCAGGGCTTTCATTGCTACATTGAAATGTTCACTTGTAGGCACAACAATACTCACTGCATCAACCTTTTCCAGAAGGGCATCAAGATCTGAATATGCTTCTGTATGACATTCCTGGCATATAGCATTGGCCTGTTCTTGATTTATATCATAAGCGCCCACAAGGTTTATATTGTCAATTTCAGCAGCAAGCTTGACATGAAATTTGCCGAGATGACCTGTGCCTATTACCCCAAGATTAATTTTTTGCATAATTTTTTCCTTTGCTGATCATTTCAAAAACAATATCAGCACTTTTTCTGGTGGCGGATGTTTTACCAAGAAGCCTGATGATCTTCTTAAGGCTTTGTTTGACTGCACCCATCTTTTGAGGTTCTTTTATCCAGACTCTTGCCGCCTCAGCCAGGTTCTCAGATGATGCCTCAGACTGAATAAATTCAGGAAAAACTTCTTTTTTCAATATCAGATTAGCCATACTGATATGTTTGACATGAATAAGCATCCTGCCCAGCAGGTAGCTTATAGGAGATAACCTGTAAGCCACAATGGTTGGAGTTTCAAGTATGGCACATTCTAAAGTTACAGTGCCTGAAGCTGCAATGGCCATATGGCTTTTTCTGATAAACTCATATCTTTTTTCAAAGGGAATGTACCTGAACCATGGCTTTGATGGACAAAACTGGTTCAGATAATTTCTGGTGATTCCCGGGGCCTGAATAATATTAAAAATCATATTCTGATTATCCCTGCGCAGGCTTGTTGCAGCTTGGGAAAAATCTTTCATAAGAGATGATATTTCCTTTTTCCTGCTTCCGGGAAGAATGGCAATATTATTCGGGGATGAAGATATCTTTCTGAGCTCTGCAAGATTCAATATTTCCATTACCGGATGGCCCACAAAGTCAGCCTTTATCCCGTGCTCCCTGAAGAAATCTTCTTCAAAAGGGAAAATGCAGGCAATTCTGTCCACGTACTTTTTGAGAAAATTGACCCTCGATTTTCTCCAGGCCCAGACCTGTGGAGCTATATAATACATAACAGGAATGCCAAGGTAATGAGCCATCCTGGCTAAGCGAAAATTAAAATCAGGGGCATCCATAAGGATAAGCGCTGCTGGTTTTTTTTCACGCATGGCTTTCTTAATTGTTCGAAGATATCCAAGTATCCTGGGCAATGAACTGAAGACTTCGGTAAATCCGACAATGGAAAGATCTTCTGCTTTGAACACTGGATCAAGACCTGCTGAACGCATGGCTGGACCACCCATCCCGGTGATTTCAATACCTGGCGATCTTTTCTGGAGTTCCTTCATTAAAATGGCGCCGTAAGCATCAGCTGATGCCTCGCATACATTTATCCAGACCAGATTCTTGTTCATAGTGTCTATTAATTGTAGCGGATATTTTTGGACAGGGGATGAGAATGTTTATTTTCCGGTCGCGCCAGGCTCAGGGTAAATTCTTTCTGTCCTGGACAACAGGAAGGACATCCTTTGGAAAGAAGAAGCCAGTCAGAACTAAGCTTCTGATCTATTCCGGAATGTTCAAGAAGGAAAGTAGTTGTTCCCTTTTCCCAGATAAGTGGCCGTCCACATCTAACACATTCCACATACAGGGTCTCAAGATCAAACTCTTTATCCTTTGTGGTTTTGTCAGAAACATTTTTACTGATAATTAATTCATTCATCCTGACTCATCTCAATATAAAGATTATTTTTTTAGAGTTTTAAGTTTTAAGCTGAAAGCTGAAAGCTGAAAGCTGAAAGCTGAAAGCTGAAAGCTGAAAGCTGAAAGCTGAAAGTAAAATCGAAAAAAAAGATACTATCCAAAAATTTGTCAGACTAAAAACTGTTCAGCTATTCTACGTTCTGCCTGCAACTGGATCTGGAAAAGAAACGTTATTTACCAATGCAAAAATTGTCAAAAATAGAATTGAGCACATCATCCGGTGTAATGCTCCCTGTAACCTGGTCAAGTTCTGAACAGGCATAGTCAAGCCTGGAAGCCAGAAGATCGTAAGGTATCCCTGAAAAAGTTTCATCAACAAGCTTTTTTAACTCAGTGCTGGCTTTTTCGAGACATTTTTTCTGCCTTAGATTGGGAATCATCGTTCCTGGTGATATTTCCCTGTTCTTTGATAATGACTTCTGTCTTATTCTTGCAGTGAGCTCTGAAATACCTTTTCCTGTTTTAGCTGAAACTCGGATAACATCTTTATATTTCTGTTCAATATCAAGAACTGACTGCACGGGTTCTTCTATCATGTCCCACTTGTTCAAAACAACAATCAACTTTTCACCTGAGGCTTCACATATTTCCACATCTGTAAAGGAAGGCTCAATGGTTGAATCCAGAACAAGGATCAGAATATCTGCCGAATCAATCAGTTCTCTGCCTCTATCCATGCCCTTTTGTTCTATATGGTCACTGGTCTTTCTGAGACCAGCCGTGTCTACCAGTCGTACAGGCAGGCCTTTGAGATTGATGAGCTCCTCCAGATAATCTCTAGTCGTACCGGGAAGATCAGTTACAATTGCCCTTTCTCTGCCCAATATGGAATTCATCAGGCTTGACTTGCCCGCATTGACCCGTCCCGTGAGGACCGATAAAACTCCATCCGTCCAGATTCTTCCCTGATCAAAATCTCCACCAAGCACTTACGAACTGAATCTGTAAGTTCTTTTGGGGATAAACATTCAACTTCTTCCTCAGGAAAGTCCACAGCAAGGCATAATTGTCCTTTTAGATCTTCAAGACTTTGACGAAGCTGTGAAATTTTTTGTCCGAGAAGGCCCTTTAACTTATTGCGGGCCAGGATGACCCCGGTCTGGGTGGGTGCATTGATCATCTCTAATACAGCTTCCGCCTGGGTCAGATCCATCTTGTTGTTAAGATAAGCCCTCTTGGTAAACTCTCCCGGCTGCGCTTCTCTTGCCCCAAGGGAAATAAGGGTGTCCATTACACCTTCCAGTATCGCAGGATTTCCATGACAGTTTATCTCAACAACATCCTCACCGGTATAGGAACGCGGGCCGGGCATAAAGCTCACAAGGACTTCATCCAGAATATTACCGCGTATGTCGCTTATCCATCCATGTTTAAGCTGGTAAGGCTTCAATTTTCCATCAGAAGATCTGAATATTTTACTTAAAATATCCCGGCTATGAGGACCACTCATACGAACGATCCCCACTGCCCCCGCACCCATGGGCGTGGCTATAGCTGTAATAGTATCTTGACTGTGCTGCATAATTAGAAAATTATTTCTGTTCACTTTACCAACCCACAAAAAAAGGGGCAGGGAATCTTTCCCGGCCCCTTCCATCAACCTATTCCTGTGAAGGCTTTCTTCGTCTGTTTCTTGGCATGATAAGCACCCTTTTCATGGGGCCGTCACCCTTACTTTTTGTCCTGACTTTTTTATCATTCTGTAACGCCATGTGGACAATCCTGCGGTGATAGGAACTAAGTGGCCTGGTACTCATGGTCTTGCCGACCTTTTTTGCTTTGGACGCAAGCTGTTGGGCATTCTGCTGTAATTTTTCATTCTGCTTCTCAAGAAAATCTTCCGTATCCACCTGAACCCTGGCTGCGCCTGGCCAGTTTTTGGCAATAATCCTGTTGGCGATATATTGTATGGCGCTCAGTGTCTGTCCATCTCTGCCAATGAGAATTTCTGAAGTGCTTTCATCCTTGATTATTACGCCGATGGGTTTGGTCTGATCATTTACACTTATTTCAGCCCCAGGAGACAAAGGCGTGGTCAGCTGTGTCATAATCTCCTGAATAAATTTTTTCAAACCGGGATCGCTTGGGATCTCTTCCTTCTCAGGAACATCTGCTCTCTGTTGTGGAGCATTCTCAATATTCTCCTGGACAGGCTTATCCTGGGCAGGCTGAGGTTCTTGCTTTTTCTTCTGAGAAACCTGTTCTTGGGGCTCCGCTTCCTGGGTATCAGCTTTTGTTACTTTTGTTTTTGCTTTTGGTACTTCCTTAGCAGGATGTTCTTTTTTTGCAGCCTTGGGCTTTTCCTTTGGCTTCTTTTTTTCCTGCTGATTGTTATCTGCTTCTTCTGAATTGATGAGTGTCCTTTTTTTGGCCATTACCCTGGCTTTTTTTACTCCCACAAGGCCGAATATCCCGGATGATCCACCACTGACTATTTCAATTTCCAGTTTATCACGGTCAAGGTTGAAGTGTCTGCAGGCTCCGGCTATGGCATCATCAACATCTTTGCCTGTAAATTCAACGTATTCTTCCATTGTTACTCCTTAAAGTGATAGATATCAGTTCGCGCTGAAATATATTTATTTAAGAATGTGCGTCAGCCCCGATTCGGGAAATACATGCAATGCGCACAAGGTTATTCCAGAAACCTCTTATTTCTGAATAAAAACTTCAGGCAAACCGAAGAACCCTTTACAGATTATTGAAAAAATGCTGACTGGACAGACTGCTTACTAATTCCAGGTGCAGGAAATAATTGAGATGTCAGAAGATCTGTCAACAAAATGAAATCCCCAAATATTCTCTCTGCCTGCAACCTCGGTTGAATGTCACTGCAAAATTATTGCAGATTTTCTGTCCAGATAAAAGCTTATCCAATTAACTGAAAAAGGTGCCAATTTCAAAGATCAAATAAAACCGAGGTCAATACCTAAATCTAAGTCCAAACTTCCAGGCTGATTATTTTTGTTTTTTCTTTTTTTTCTTAACAGTTTTTCCAGCCTGAATCTCTTTGGGCTTTTCTGCAGAAGGTTCACTACTTTCCTTTTTCTGCTCATGCTTTGGTAACGGTTTGTTGCCCACCTGCCTGAGACACCACCACTGCTGACCAATGGAAAGAACATTATTGGTCAGCCAGTATAACACAAGCCCGGATGGAAAGGATATGAAAATAAAAATAAAGATTAGTGGCAGGAAAAGCATTATCTTGGCTTGCAGAGGATCCCCGGGAGGCGGTGACATTTTCTGTTGAAGAAACATGGTAGCGCCCATAACCAGAGGAGTTATATATAGCGGGTCTTTTGCAGAAAGATCTGCCAGCCAGACAATATCTGTAAAAGGCAGATACTGAATAAACGTGGCATGGCGCAGCTCAACAGCACCCATAAGACCCTGGTAAAGAGCAATAAACACTGGAATCTGAACCAGGATGGGCAAGCAGCCTCCAGCAGGATTGACCTTGTATGTTTTATAAAGCCGCATCATTTCTTCATTCATCTTGGTGCGGTCTTCTTTATACTTCTCCCTGATCTTGGCCATCATGGGCTGCAGCTTTTTAAGCTGATTCATGGATTTGTAGCTCTTCTGGGCAAGGGGCCAGAAAATAATCTTAATGACTAAGGTCAAAAGAAGAATTGCTATACCGTAATTCCCAGTATGGCTGTGAAAATAATTCAAAGAGATTATTAAAGGCTTGGACACAACATTAAACCAGCCGTAATATATGGCCTTGTCCAGCTCTGCTGGAGCATCAATGAGATAGTCCCTGTCCTTGGGTCCGATATAGTATGTATTGGCCATTGTTCTGGCCATACCTGGATCTATATTTATGCTTTCAGCTACTGCTATCTCGTATATTTCATTTTCCAGTTCTGCCCTGAGTATCGAATCCTGCGAGGTCTGTGGAACAAAGGCCAGAAGAAAATAGTGATTGCCTATGCCGCTCCATTTAAGTCCGTTCTGATGTACAAATTCCTCTTTGAGCTGTTTATCCTTTTCATGACTTAGACCGTCCTGGTCAAAATAGGAAACTCTGGTGGGGTTATATCTGTCATCTGAAAAGGCTGGCGTGGCCAGGATATTGCTTAATTCTCCTACTATCTGGGATTCAGTGGTGTTTATAACCTCAATATCTTCAGTAATTTCATAGCTGTCTGCCGTAAAAGTCATTGTCCTGATAATATCGATTCCGCCCACCCGGCCAGTGAATGTCAGACTCTGTTGTTCATTAGATCCAATATTTATGTCCTCCCCGTCAAAAGACCAGTCTCCCTCTATCCAGGTAGGAATCCTGTTCCAGGAGATACCCATGGGACCTTTAGCCAGAGACCTCGGGGTAATAAGATCAATGCTTGATGCGTCAGGAGCAATTGTCTGCTTGAATTTTTTTAGAACAAAATGTTCCAACACTCCACCCGAGCTGTTAAACGTAGCCCGGTAGAGAGGAGTTTCAACCATGATCTGCTGTCCTTCAACAGCTTCAAATTGAGCAACGTCCCTTTGAACTGCTCTTTGAGAATTCAAAGGCTCCGGGGGCTGCTCATCAATTTCAGCACTTCTTTCGACCTCGGTCTGTTCTGTAACTACTCTCTGGGTAGGGGCCGGCGGGAATATTATATTCCAGCCTATAAGAACAACTAAGGACAGAACAACAGCTATGAGAACTCTATGTATTTCCATTATATTTACTG
>JBHEPK010000024.1:0-304 GCA_046260325.1 Desulfonatronovibrio sp. | reverse complement strand
AACAAGGGCTGTCGGCCGCCGCAGGATGCCTTACAGATCCGCTCAGGGCTCGGCTTCTGCAGGACTTGAAGAAAGAAAAATCATCAGGAACAGGATCATGGCCTGATTTGAACAGGGGATTGCACCTGAAAATGCGAAAAAATGTCAAAAGCAGCCCTTTGATAATGCCATGCCTTATTATTGCTTCTCTGGAATATTCTGAACATGTTGGATAAAATCTGCATACGGAAGGAAAAAGGGGTGACAGGACAAATTGGTAGATAGTTATTAGCTTTAATAGGATATATCGCATTTTATTGTTGAC
>JBHEPK010000239.1:429-2542 GCA_046260325.1 Desulfonatronovibrio sp. | reverse complement strand
CTGTTTCGCGACATGTGCTACCAATGCTGGCAGGAGTATAAAGAAACAGATAGTATTGGCATTAGTCCAAGAGAAGACCTTTGGATGCCAGAATCATGCCGAGAGTTTGCAGCAAAAGAAAACCAATCAGGACAGTGGATAACTTTACAGCATGGTGAATAGTTACAACATATCAAGCAATATAGATAGCCGCAACCAAAAGAACCTAAGCTGTTTTTTCTTTACGTTGAACCTTGAACCCTCAAGCTGGTATCTATTCAGGAGGTATTAATGGCTCAATGGACCAGATTATTTTTGGTGAGCTGCGTATGTTTTTTCATTCTGACGCCATGTGAAAGCAGTGCCTCCATTAATATTACAGAGGAAGAACGAAACTGGCTGGATCAAAATCCAGATAAGCTGGTCATCTGGTTTGACCGAAAATTTCCCCCCATTGAATTTCAGTCCCAGGACGGCAGCTTTGAGGGTATGGCCGCAGATATTATGCGTCTTATTGAAGAGCGCTTAGAGGTGACCTTTGAAGCAGTTCCGGCCAGAGATTGGACTGTCCTGCTTGAATCCTTAGAAAGCGGCGAGGCGCCTATTGCCCCTGTTATTGCCAGGAATCCGGAGCGGGACAGATATGCATATTTCAGCGAACCATATGTAGATATTCCGGTTGTGGTCATAACCACCAGAGACAGGACCGAATCCAGATCACTGAATGATTTTAAAGATCTTAAGGTTGCGGCCATCAAGGGTTATGTGACCGAAAGTTTTCTGCGGGAGAATTATTCTGATCATCTGCAAATAGTTACAGTGGAAAGCGTCAATGAAGGTCTCAGGGACGTATCTTTCGGAGTTGTGGACGCCATGATCGAAAATCTGGCCGTGGCTGCCCATTATATTGAAGAAGAAAAACTGCCCAATCTTCGAGTCGCCGGAAACACAGGTTTAACTTACCAGCTTAGCTTTGCAGTCAGTAAAAAATATCCTCTCTTGTTCAGCGCCATGCAAAAGGCAATGAACAACATTTCTGAGCAGGAAATCAAAGCCGTACAGGACCGCTGGCTCCCTATAGAAAGCCCCGGAGCTTTAAGCAGAGAACAGATCCAGCTTATTAAGTCCACAGCAATATTTGTAGCCGTAATCATTCTTTTCCTTGGGATGATAAGTCTTTTTCTACGCCGGAAACTCAAACAGAAAATGGCCGATCTGGAGAGAACCAGACAAGAGGTAATTCAAAGTGAAGAGCGGTACAAAGCCATATTCAACAATGCTCCCATCGGCATTTTCCGGACAACATTTGATGGCCGGCTTGTGGAAGCGAATCCTGCATTGGCCAGGATGCTGGGCTATGAGAGCCGGGAACATTTAATGAGGGAAATCCAGGATACGGTCAGTGATATTTATCCATCCGCAGATGTCCGGCAGGGTATTCTGGACGCCCTGAAGGAATCCCCTCAAGGGGTGAGCATGGATGTTGAGTTCAAGCGCAAGGATGGAACACCTGTCCATTCTATTGTCAATGCCTCTTTACAGCTGGATGACGAGGGTAACCCAGCGTATCTGGACGGAACCATTGAAAACATCAGCAAGCGCAAGCAGGCCGAACAGGAAAAAGAACGTCTGCAAAGCCAGCTGCTTCAGGCCCGTAAGATGGAGTCCGTGGGCATGCTGGCCGGTGGAATAGCCCATGATTTCAACAATCTTCTTCAGGCTTTAAAGGGAAATATTGAGCTTCTGGATAAAAGTTTACCGAATGATCACCCCGAGAAAAAAAGGCTCGAGGTAATTGAAAGATCCGCTGACCGAGCCGCACAGTTGGTCAGACAACTTCTTTTGTTCAGTCGTAAAGCGGAAACCATGAGGAAGATTCTGGATCTTAACCGGGAGATAAAGGAAGCTGTGGACGTTTTAGAACGGACCATCCCTAAAATGATAAATATCAAGCTTTTACTTAAAGATGGCACTTGGTCAGTCAATGCTGATCCGGTTCAGGTTGAGCAAATGATTCTCAATCTGGGATCCAACGCAGCAGACGCCATGCCCGAGGGAGGCACCCTGACCATTGAAACCTCCAATGTCACCTTAAGTAAAGAAGATTACCTGAGTCTGGAACCAGGTAGATACG
>JBHEPK010000239.1:0-323 GCA_046260325.1 Desulfonatronovibrio sp. | reverse complement strand
CTCAGATACTGGTTATGGAATGGACAAGCTGACCCTGGAGCATATTTTTGATCCTTTCTTCACCACCAAGAAAAAAGGCCAGGGAACAGGACTGGGAATGGCCTCGGTTTACGGTATAGTCAAGGCCCATCAGGGACATGTCATTTGCTATAGTGAACCTGGTGTGGGCACTATATTTAAAATCTACTGGCCTGCAGTTTTTGATGATGAGGCAGAAGCATTAGATCATCAACCTGAATCCATAGTTCAGGAAGGCACGGAAACCATCCTCGTTGTTGATGATGAGACCGACATCAGAGAGCTGACCAAAGACGCATTAACAC
>JBHEPK010000238.1:645-2629 GCA_046260325.1 Desulfonatronovibrio sp. | reverse complement strand
CGTCGGTGCAAAAAGCTCAAACTCTTACGTATCATAAATACGCCGCGACCTTGAACTTTTTTTGCTCCTTGCACTTGGAATTTTTAAACAGACTGACTAATAATGACTTTTTCAACACGCTGCTAAACTAAGATAGTTTCAATTTGATCTGAGAGTTGATCATCACATAAAGAGATGAAGCCAGCCTTAATATAGTTCGGTGGGTATGTTCCTATCGGTTTATTCATAATCTGTAAATCTGATTGACAAATTATGAATAAATTGCCATCCATTGCTGCATGATAAAGCGCACACTGGAAAGCAGGCTCAAAGAGGTCGCTGGATATTATCCTGTAGTTCTCATTACTGGCCCTCGTCAGTCAGGGAAAAGCACCTTGTGCAGGATGGCCTATCCCGATTATCGTTATGTCTCTTTGGAAACACTTGATATTCGGGACTTCGCCCGTAATGATCCGCGTGGATTTCTTGGGGAATATTCCCATGATGTAATTATTGACGAAGTACAGCACGTCCCTGAGTTGTTAAGTTATCTTCAAAGTAATGTGGATGAGAATCCTGAACCGGGAAGATTTATTCTGACCGGATCTCAGCATTTCGGATTGTCCCAGTCAGTCTCCCAATCACTTGCCGGGCGTTGCGGTATTCTGGTTCTACTACCCCCCAGCTTAGAAGAACTTCAAAAATTTTCAAATGCTCCCCAGGATCTGATTACTTTGCTCTGGCAGGGTGCTTATCCCAGGATTTATGATCGAAACATTCCTGCGCACCAGTGGTTAGGAGATTATACCTCGACATATGTTCAGCGAGACGTGCGTGAGGTACTCAACGTTAATGATCTCCAGGCCTTTTCAGGATTCTTAAAGCTTTGTGCCGGCAGGACAGGGCAGGAGTTGAATTTATCAAATCTGGGAGGCGATGCAGGTGTAACACATAATACTGTACGCTCATGGATATCAGTGCTGGAAGCCAGCTGGATCATACATCGACTTCCGGCATGGCATGCTAATATCCGTAAGCAGGTGGTTAAAGCTCCAAAGTTTAATTTTCTGGACAGCGGTTTAGTCTGTTATCTGCTGGGTATTCGTGAGCCTGAACAGCTCAAATTTCACCCGTTGCGGGGATCTATTTTCGAAAGCTGGGTTGTATCAGAAGTTTATAAGAGTCAGGTACATAATGGAATACAGCCCAGCCTTTTTCACTATAGAGAAGCTCGCGGGCCGGAAATCGACCTTATTTTGGAGGAAGGGGATACACTTTCTGCAATAGAAATAAAATCTGGAAGCACTATCAATCAGGATTTTTTCAAGAATTTTAAATTGTTATCTAATCGGTTCCAGGAAGCTGAACCCCAAAAAAAACTTCAATGTTATGTTGTTTATGCGGGCAATAACGTCCAGAAACGCTCATATGCTCAAGTCCTGCCATGGAACAGGGTCACTCAGATATCAGAATAGATAGCTGAGTACAAAAATATCAGGAAATACCCTGTGTGTTCAGGAAAGATTGTACATTTGTATGGCAATATCCACTTGGTATGCATCTTTTCAACTACCCCACAAACAAGCATCAACCATATCTTCCCGTAATATAGTCTTCTGTACTCTTCTGTTCAGGATTTGTGAAAAGGGCGATGGTGTCCTTGAACTCCATCATCTGTCCAAGATACATATAAGCGGTATAATCAGAAACTCGGGCAGCCTGCTGCATATTATGAGTGACGATTACTATGGTATACTTGTCTTTAAGCTGGTGGATAAGTTCTTCAATCTTAGATGTGGAAATAGGATCTAAAGCAGAACACGGCTCATCAAGCAGGATAACTTCAGGTTCTATGGCTATAGCCCTGGCAATGACCAGCCTCTGCTGCTGACCACCGGACAAGCCCAGAGCACTTTGATCAAGTCTGTCTTTTACTTCATCCCACAATGCAGCTCCCTTAAGAGATTCTTCAACAACTTCAGATAATTTATTTTTGCTTTTTATC
>JBHEPK010000238.1:0-365 GCA_046260325.1 Desulfonatronovibrio sp. | reverse complement strand
CCCTGCAGATTTCAATAAGATCGTTAAGGCGGTTAAAACACCTGAGCAGAGTTGATTTCCCGCACCCGCTGGGCCCGATAAAAGCTGTTACTCTTTTTGTAGGAATTTTTAAGTTGACGGATTTAAGGGCTTTGTCTTGTCCGTAGTAAAGATCAAGGTCTTCAACTTCCAAACAGATTTTTTCCTGCTGCAAGTCCAGTTTCTCAGACTTTTCATCTCCATTCATTGTTGAAAACATTTTTTCAGGCGTTTGAATCTCTCTGTTGTGGTCTACAGCCATATGAATCTCCATTTGTTATCAAAAAGTAGGTTAATTTTGAAAATATTTACCAACATTGGCAGCTTTAGCTGGCTGTATGTTGAAC
>JBHEPK010000237.1:0-2652 GCA_046260325.1 Desulfonatronovibrio sp. | reverse complement strand
GTCATTGCGAGCGAGTCTTCGAGCGCGGCAATCTCTCACGCGCTGAGGTAATTTAAAGTTACTTGTCGCTTTGGTCCCGGGCGGCCCGGGTGAAACGCATCTAAATAACCAGTCCTTCTTTTTTATATTCGTTTAGTTTATTGCGCAGGGTTCGAACTGATATACCCAGAAGCTCTGAAGCCTGGGTCCTGTTGCCCCCGGTTTTTTCCAGACCTTTAATAATCATTCTTTTCTCCATTTCTGAAATGGGCATCACCTCATCCATCTCCATCCCGGAGTTTTCTGATGCCTGGGGCTGTTTATCAATATGAATAAGATTTTCATCAGCTATTTCCTGCTGCTCATCTTCAATTTCATCCATCCAGTCTTCATCATTCAGGAGAAAATGTTTTTTGCAGATTATCCCTTTGGGACCAGTTAGAAGGACAGCCCGTTCCATGAGATTTTGCAGTTCACGAACGTTGCCTGGCCAATCATACTCCATAAGCCAGTTTATGGCTTCAGATTCAAAATCAAGTGCTCCCAGCCCATATTGGGAGCAGAAGTTGCAAACAAAATTTCTGGCCAGCAAAAGAATATCTTCGCCTCGCTCCCTTAAAGGAGGAAGTTTCAAAGGAATTACATTAAGACGGTAATACAGATCCTGGCGGAATTCACCTTTTTGGACGCTGTCCTTAATGTCTCTGTTGGTGGTGGCCAGGACACGCACGTCAACCTTAACTGTTTCCGTACCACCGACTCTATCCACTTCGCTTTCCTGAAGCACTCTGAGCAGTTTTGCCTGGAGAGCAAGGTCCATTTCAGAGATTTCATCAAGCAGGATAGTTCCCTTGTCAGCAAATTCGAATTTTCCGATTTTTCTGCTTATGGCACCGGTGAATGACCCTTTTTCATGTCCGAAAAGTTCACTTTCCAACAGGTGTTCAGGAAGGGCTGCGCAATTAATGGCAACAAAGGCTTCTTTTGCCCTGGAGCTCGATTCATGGAGATAGCGGGCAAACATTTCCTTGCCGGTTCCGGATTCTCCGCTTATAAGAATCGTGGCTTTGGACGGCCCGACCTGCCTGGCCAGTGACAGAACTCTTTTCATGACCGGGTGTTGTCCAATAATGGATGTTTCAGCAGATGTGTCTTTGGCTGGCTTGTCTGTTTTAGAAGATTCTCTCGGTAAAACCGCCTTTACCTTTTCCCAGATAAGTGGTGCCATCCAGTAGTCTTTGCCCCCCATCTCCATAATTTTTTTGGCCTGGTCTGGATTTGCCTGTTCGCTGATGACGATGGTTCTGCCCACAATGTCCTGATCATCAAGTCCTGAAAACAGTTCTTCAGCCCGAAATCCAGGCATTTCTTCCTGGGAAAAAATTAGAACGGGTGCTTTCTGCTTGATTACCTTAAAGGCTCCAGAAAGGGTTTCACTCATTAAAAGTTCAAATCCCATATCCCTGAGTCTGGACAAAACCGGGCTCAGGATATCAGGCTTGGTAATAAAAAGTATTGATTTTGCGGACATGATTGTTTTCCATACAGGCAAAGGGATTAATTTTCAATGCGTTTATTGTTGTTATTATGGCATTGGGAGATTATTTAATTGAAAAAACGTAAACAGTTAATTAGGTGTGTTGAACAAACACAAAACAATCCGCTATGCTAAAAAAAGAACTATTAGAAATTTTAAATAAAGTCTCATCTGGAGAGTTTTCATCTGAAAAAGCTTTGACCCAAATTATTCATCAGCCCTTTATGGAGGCGGCCAACGGACTCAATCTTGATTTACATCGAGGACTGAGGACCGGTGTTTCCGAAGTTATCTTCGGGCCAGGGAAAAGTCTGGAGCAATTGTATTCAGCTGTGGAGGCTCTGTCCACCGGCAATACTCCGGTAATGGTGACCAAAGTGCAGAAAGACTCTGGGCTGGCCTTGGAAGAGCGCTTTCCCAGGGGGAAATACTGGGAAACAGCCAGAATTTTTATTCTAAATAAAGATATTGACCTTGAAATGCCCTGCCCTGTTCATGGCAAGGTTCAGATAGTTTCTGCTGGAGGAGCTGATTTGCCTGTGGCTCTGGAAGCCCTGGCTACAGCTTTATTTTTTAATCTTGAGGCAGGGCTTATTTCAGATGTAGGTGTGGCTGGACTGCACAGGCTGTTTCCGCATCTTCAGGCATTATCCAAGGCTGAGATAATTATTGCTGTGGCTGGAATGGAAGGGGCCCTGCCTTCAGTTGTTGCCGGATTATGCGATAAGCCTGTGGTTGCAGTGCCGACTTCTGTAGGTTATGGAACCAGCTTCAGCGGCGTAACCCCCTTGCTGGCCATGCTGACCTCATGCGCTCCGGGCATTTCTGTGGTAAATATTGATAATGGTTTTGGAGCTGCCTGTTTTGCTGTGAAGGTAATGGGATCAAAAAGCAGATGAGTGGCTAACGAGTAATATGTAGCGATATAATCTTCAGGTAGCTTCAGTGCATAGCTCATTAATACCCCCTAAGGAAAATTACAAAGATAGAAACTGCCTTCAGGATACTGCCAGCCTGTCCAGTGCGCTCAAGAGATATCTTTACAGTCAGGATCCGGATTTTAAGATAATTCAGATCATAAGGGATAAATATCCGCGCTTGGTTATGCGTGTTCGTTTAAATGGCAAGGATTGTCT
>JBHEPK010000236.1:625-2669 GCA_046260325.1 Desulfonatronovibrio sp. | reverse complement strand
CAGCACGAAAAAACAGATTCAGAAAAATTGAGATAGTTGGAATTGAAAGAGAAAAAAGTACACTTGAAAGAACTCAATTGATAGCTGAAGTATTGAATATTGGAAAAGTTATCGGGGCAGATGCAAAAAAAATTCAGACATATTCTTTCTTCCAGGACAGACGGGTAACATTCATTTCCAATGAAACCCTGCCTGGATCTGATGCCAGGCTTTGGAAAGAAGATTTCATCGCAATAAACAAAACCCTCTTTGATAATCTTTCCCACCTGCTTAAAAAAACTATCTTTTTTCCGTCCAAGGTATTTATCGCTGACAAATCAGGTAAAAATACCCAGATCCTTTCTACTGAAAATAAATTCCATCAAGTACAAGGTTATCCACTCAGACTAATGTATCCATTGGCTATAGAGCTTGATGGAAAGCCAGTGCATCTTGTTCATATTGGCAGCCATATTACTCCTCTGATCCAGGATCCCTGGACCCATATTCTGTCCCACAGATGGTAAATTCCGCACAAACCAGAACTTGAATTCATGCATGTTTCCGTTTACACTGCATAGTTCAGCTAAATTGCAGACTGTCTTATAGCATGGAAAAAAGTTACGATTTCAGAATATAAAGGAGAAATAATGCCCAACAGCAAACAATACTTAATAGATGATTTATCCCAGGCCAATTCCTGGAGATTATTCAAGATAATGGCTGAATTTGTTGACGCCTTTGAAAAACTCAATGACCTTGGGGAGGCTGTGTCAATTTTTGGGTCAGCGAGAGTGCATGAAGATGATCCTGTTTACAAACTTACTTTTGATATAGCCAAAAACCTCACAGAGTCAGGCTACAGCGTCATCACTGGAGGGGGTCCGGGACTTATGGAGGCCGGCAACAAGGGTGCCCTTGAAGGGGACGGAAATTCTGTAGGCCTGCATATCCATTTGCCCTTTGAACAAAAATCAAACGATTTTATTAATCTTCGCTGTGAGTTCAGATACTTTTTTGTGCGCAAGGTCATGTTTATCAAATATGCCAAAGCTTATGTGGTCATGCCCGGTGGTCTTGGCACCCTTGATGAACTCAGTGAAGCTCTGGTTCTTACCCAGACCAAAAGAATAAAGCCCTTTCCAATAATTCTGGTGGGAACTGAATTCTGGTCCGGGTTGTTAGACTGGTTCAAAAACCAATTAATAACCAATGGATACATGAAAGAAAAAGATTTTGATATGTTGTGTGTGGTGGACACAGCTGAAGAGGTCCTTGAAGCAATATCCAAGGCCTGATCCCCTTTTCAATATGAAGTCTCTCAAAGATTTAAAAAAAATCAAGATTGCTCCCAAACAAAAGGTTGAACCCCAACCTGTTCTGGAAAAAAAGCAAGAGCATAATCCTCCTCAGGATGAGGAGAATCTATTCCTCCGGGCCATGCAGGGGGTTAATCCTATGACTGGCAAGGGCAGAGAAATCACCCCGGAAAAGAGTCATAAACCTGTCAAGCCATCCAATGATGATCAGGAAGCCATTGAGACCCTGAATAAATTAGTCAATGGACAGCTCAAGTTTGATATTGAGTTTTCTGACGAATATATTCAAGGATATGTTCAGGGAATCAATTCCAAAACTTTTCGTAAATTCAAGGCTGGAAAAATAAGCATTCAGGGACATCTTGATCTGCATGGTTTAAATACTCTTCAGGCCAAACTCAGGCTTTTAAATTTCATGAGAGAACAATATATTAACAGTAAAAAGTGTGTCCTCATCATCCCGGGAAGAGGGAAAAATTCTCCTTTGGGTACTCCGGTTCTGCGTAATGAAGTTCAGATATGGCTTACCCAGGAACCCCTCAAAAGAATTGTTCTGGCTTTTTGTTCTGCCCAGCCCAACCATGGCGGGACCGGTGCTTTGTATGTCCTTCTGAGGAACTTCAAAAAAACCGGTGGGAAAATATTCTGGGAAAAATATCTGTTGGATCTCGATGATTAATTACAAAGGGAGAGTAAATTGGGCTTTTTCAGTAAAATAAAAAAAATTTGGAAAGGTGACGAGCAAC
>JBHEPK010000236.1:0-615 GCA_046260325.1 Desulfonatronovibrio sp. | reverse complement strand
CACAAACCCGGGAAAATAAGCCTCATCTTGATGATGAATGGAAGGCCAGCCTGCGCAAGTCTCTTTCCCAGGCTGAACCTAAACTAAGCATCTGGCTGGAACAGCTGCTTCAGGGGATTGATAAAAAAGGCGATGCACTTTGGGAAAGACTTCATTTTTTGTTTGAAGCCTTAGAAGCTCCAAAGTCGGAAGCAGACAAGTTTGTTTCTTCATTTTCAGCCTGGCTTGATGACATGGGCTATGTCTATCTCGAAGAATTCAAATCTGAACTCCAGTTCAGAATGGCCCTGGCATTAGATCTTGAGGATGAAGAGGATGAGCAGGACAGACTTTTTCTTAAACTGTCTGACGGTCTTTCCAAAACCAAAGAACAGCTTTCTAAACGAATAGACCATCTTTTGAGCTCCAGTGGCAAGTATGACGAGGCTTTCTGGGAAGAACTGGAAGAAATACTTATCATGGCAGATGTTGGATATCAGGCCAGTTCTCAATTACTTGAAAGACTCAGGCCTAAGGTTAAAAATATAGAACAGGGGAATTCAGAACAATTTAAAAATCTTCTTATGCAGGAACTATCAGAAATATTCCCCAAACCGCAAAAAAGAATTCCTCCAG
>JBHEPK010000235.1:0-2673 GCA_046260325.1 Desulfonatronovibrio sp. | reverse complement strand
CGACGCAGCAATTGGAAGATTTTCAACAGACTGTTAGACTCTATGCGCATTACTTCTACACCCGGTCATCAAACTGGCATGAATGTTTAAGGCTTGTTCCCTTGACAATAAACATGGTGTTTTCAGCAATGTTAGTGGCCATATCTGCGATACGCTCGAAACGTCTGGCAATGTTAATGCTTTGTACACAGGGTTCAATGGTATCACTTCGTTTAGACATAAACTGAATAATCTCTTTGAGAACAGTTGAGTTAAGTTCATCCACTTCAAAATCCATTTTGCAGACATCAACAGCTTTTTCCAGGTCAGGAGAAGAAAAGGCAATAATGGCTTCCTGGAGCATATCATAGCTTTTTTGTCCCATGAGCAGAATCTTGTCATAGAACTCCATGGGAGGATTAAGGCTCAGAAAGATAGTGGCATCAGATATATTGGCCGACTCATCACCAATCCTTTCCAAATCCGAACAAACCCTCATGCAGCCCAGAATAAAACGCAAATCCTTGGCCACTGGCTGCTCCAAGGCCAGAAGCCTCAAACACATATCATAGACCTGGACTTCCAGTTCATTGATTCTATGATCATTATCAACAACCTGCTGAGCCATATCCGCGTCCATTCTGGAATATGCATTAACAGTCTTACTTAATGCCTGTTCAGTCTGGACTACCATCTGCATTATTTTCATATTAAGCCGATCTAATTCTTCCAACAAATGTGGCATTTTCTTCTCCTTAATTATTTTTGTTATGCTATGAAATTCTAATTCTCAGATTTAATTCTATGCAGAGAAAACCAGACAATACATCCGATATTTCTCCCTGGAACCGGGCTTTCTACCCATATTTCTCCACCCATATTAGTAATAATATTCCTGCAGATGGAAAGCCCCAGCCCTGTCCCCTTGACTCGATTCTTGAATTTTTTAACCCTGTAAAATCGTTCAAAAACTCTTTTCTGTTCATCTCTTGGGATGCCGGGACCATTATCCTGGACACCAATATGAACCATATCCTTTTTTAAAGTACAAATTACTTTTATCTCACCCTCATCAGGTACAAACTTAATACTGTTTTCAAATAAATTCTGAAATATATGCCCAAGGTATTCAGGCTCTGCACTGACAGTCACACAAACATCATCCAGGGCCACGACAAAATTAATATTTTTGTTTTCAATATAATGTATGCAGTTATTCCAGGCCTTTTCCACTACTGGCTGAAGAGGTACATCCCTGACCACAATTTTTTCAGGCTCAGACTCAATTTTGGAAAGCTGGAGAATATCATCAAGAAGCCTGATCATATTATTAGTATTTTTTATGATTATTTTTAAAAAATCCCTGCCCTTGTTCTCAAGGAGTTCTCTATTGTCTATCAGGGTTTCTGTATAACCCTTGATGGAGGTCAAAGGAGTCCTCAACTCATGAGAAGCATTGGCCACAAAATCCTTGCGTACGCTTTCTAACCGTCTGATATTGGTTATATCATGAAAAACAAGAATTGCTCCTATCCTCCTGCGATCATCAGGGGAAACAACATTAACATCATAACTTCTGTTTTTGAAATCAATCTCTAAGCTCTTGTTGCGGACAAATGCACTTGATATTACCTCATCGCAATATTCCTGAAGCTCATTATTATGAAAAACCTCAAGAGGGCGTTTGCCAAAAAAATGATTGTAATGGTTGAAAGTATCCTTGAACGACTGATTAAAACTCATTATTCTGCCTGAATGATCCAAGGCCACGAGACTCTCTCTGATGCCGTTGAGAATGGTCTGCAATTCTACTTTCTGGGATGAAACGACTTCAATATTGTTTTCAATGCTGCTGGCCATTTCATTAATGGCCTCTACGAGAGGATCAAATTCTCTCCCGGGAGAAGCTGTTATTCTTTTCTGATAATTTCCCCTGCCAATTGCCTGGGCTACACTGATCATAGGCTGAAACTTCAAGGTAAGCCTTCTTACAAGGAAAAATACCAGAAACCCTGTAAGTAAAAAAGACAAGAGTATCATTTGCAGCAAACCGGTACTTACCCGATCAAAAAAAGAGTCCATGGTGGCATAGGGGGTTGCCATGCGCAGAACCACAGTTCCAACAGGATTTAGATCCATTTTTTTGGCAAAATATATGAGATGACGATCAATTGTTGAACTGATTCTTATACTATATCCAGAATCATTGCTCAGGGCCTTGGTAAACTCCTGTCGCAAGGAATGATTTTCCACTTGATCTATATTTTTAAAGGGAACCTTCGTGTCTACGAGAACAACCCCATCGCTGCTGATAAGGGTGATTCTGTCGCTTGTCTCCCTGGTTATCTCCCTCAAAGACTCATCAAGCTCAGCTAAGTCCTCAAATTTGTGCTTGGACAGACTCCATTCAAGAACAGTCATGCGATCCTTGACACTTTGAATTGTCTCCTTCTTGATTTCTTTTTCCACAGTATCCATAAAATGGTAGGAAGGAATAGCCAGGGCAATAACCAGTGCGAACCAGAAGGAAATAACAAGCTTAATGTTAAGGGAATATCTATTTTTCATAATGCGCTTTAATGATTATAAGTCCGGCTCAAATTTATAGCCAAGCCCCCTGGATGTATGGATTATGTCCGAATACCTTCCAAGCTTTATCCTCAACCTGCGTACATGTGTGTCCACAGTTCTATT
>JBHEPK010000234.1:2271-2695 GCA_046260325.1 Desulfonatronovibrio sp. | reverse complement strand
CACTTAACACTTAAAACTTAACACTTAACACTTAAAACTTAACACTTAATACTTAATACTTAAAACTTAAAACTTAACACTTAATACTTGTTACTTAATACTTATGCCATACAGATTGCTTCGGTGGACAATCTCCTGCAATCAATCATTATGACTTGATCTAAAAACGAGCCTTAATGGTGCGATGTCTAACTTAAAGATTTTTCTTATCTGTTTTTCAAGATATTTTCTATATGCCGGCTTGATCAAATCCGGATTATTTACAAAAAAAACAAATTCAGGCGGACAGGCTTTTGCCTGGGTCATATAGTAAATCTTTGCCCGCCTTCCTTTGATTGATGGCGGCTGATGCCTTTCTGTGGCATCGCGTACAAGTCTGTTCAGAGCGCCTGTGCCCACCCTTAACTGACACTGTTTCCAAAGC
>JBHEPK010000234.1:496-2261 GCA_046260325.1 Desulfonatronovibrio sp. | reverse complement strand
GGTATATACAACTGGCGCATGAGCGCAGAAGCTGAGTTCATTTTTAAATGCTTCTCTGTACCTGTTCTGTTGGGACCTTGGAACAAGATCAATCTTATTGACCATGACAATGAAGGGCGTCTTTTCACGGTCCAGAAAAGACAGCAGTTTTTTATCCTGGGCAACCACCCCGGAAAGGGAATCTAAAACCATGAAAACTACTTCAGCTCGCTTGCTGCTCTTAAGGGCCTTTAGAACGCTGAACCTTTCAAGATCATCCGTAATTGTGGACCTGCGCCTTACACCTGCTGTATCAATAAACGTATAAAGACGATCATTTTTTTTCAGAGTAATATCCACACAGTCTCTTGTTGTCCCTGCCTTTTCACTGACCATGACCCGGTTCTCACCAGATATGGCATTTAAAAGAGATGACTTGCCCACATTGGGGCGCCCCAGAAAAGAAAGTTTCAGACCTTTGTTTTCTTCAGTATCTTCTTCAGGTTCAGGCTCTGGAAGTTTGGTTAGGATATCGTCTAAGAGACTATGGACATTATGCCCATGAGCCGCAGAAACCGTGGTCATATCCATGCCAAAAGAGTAAAAATCAGCTGAAAGCAAAGCACTCTTTTCTTCACCATCCACTTTGTTTACTGCGAGGTGAACAGGTTTATTGCTCTGCCTGAGCATTTCAGCAAGCTGTTCATCAAGTCTTGTTGCTCCCTGACGTCCGTCTACCACGAGCAGGATAAGGTCTGCCATTTCTATGGCCTCGGCAGTCTGTGCAAATATCTCAGACTCCACCTCGTCTCTATGGTCCATAACCAGCCCCCCTGTATCCACAAGGGCAAAAAGCTCCCGGCCGTCAATGCGGACTACTTCATACAGCCTGTCCCTGGTTACTCCGGGGCGGTCATGGGTTATGGCCTTATTCTTTCTGATTAATCGATTAAACAGAGTAGATTTGCCCACATTGGGTCTTCCGGCAATTACAACATAAGGAAGCATGATTTTCCCTGATTGGAGGATTCTCTAACGGTTTGCTGCAGAGATTGATTCCCTGAATGGCTGATTAAGTACACCCTTTTCTGTAATAATTCCAGAAATGAGCTCAGCAGGGGTTATATCAAAAGCAAAATTATAGACATTTACATTCTCAGGGATAATTGACTTGCCATTGATTAATTTAACCTCGTCCGGGGTCCGGTCCTCAATGGGAATTTCAAGTCCTGAAGATATGTTCAGATCAAAAGTAGAAAACGGAGCAGCCACGTAAAATGGAACTTGATGCCTGTGAGCAGCAATGGCAACACCATAAGTACCTATTTTATTGGCAACATCTCCGTTGCCTGCAATACGGTCAGCACCAACAACAACCTTGTCCACCATTTTTTTATTCATGAGATGAGCGCAGGCATTATCACATGCAACCACAACTTCGATTCCGTCTTTGGCCAGTTCATAGGCTGTAAGCCTGGCTCCCTGCAAAAATGGTCTGGTTTCATTGGCTATCACTTTGATTCTTTTACCCTGCTCAACAGCAGCGCGGATCACACCGAGAGCAGTCCCATAGCCGCCTGTTGCCAGAGCACCGGCATTGCAGTGGGTCATTACAGTATCGCCGTCAGCAAGAAGTTCAGCGCCGAATCTGCCCATTATTTTATTGGTTTCAATATCTTTTGCATGGACATCAAAGGCCATTTCAAGCCAGAAATCATAAAGATCACCTGCAGAGTCAAGTTTCTGATCTTCCCTGGACTTGTTCATGAGATTCACAGCCCAGACG
>JBHEPK010000234.1:0-486 GCA_046260325.1 Desulfonatronovibrio sp. | reverse complement strand
CGAGATTGGCTGCAGTTGGCCGGGCCCGGGCAATCCGGGTAAGTTTTATATCCAGAGCTCTTTTCCAGTCAGGTTCGGATGATACTTCCAATACTGCCAGAACGCATCCAAAAGCAGCAGTTACTCCTATGGCCGGAGCACCCCTTATGACCATCTCCTGGAGAGCATAAACAATATCATCTGTTTTTGCGCACTCAAACCATTCTTCACGCAATGGAAGATATCTCTGATCCAGAAGAACAAGCTTTTTCTTATCTTTATCAAAGTAAATATGATTCATCAGCCAAGCCTCTTGTTTAACAACTGATTGACTACTCCTGGATTGGCCTGGCCTTTGGTCTTTTTCATAATCTGTCCCACGAAAAACCCCATAAGCTTTTTCTGTCCATCCCTGAATTTTTGGGCTTCATCTGGATGGGCGCTGACAACTTCATCCACAATGGATTCTAACTGGGAAACGTCTGAAATCTGAACCAGGCCTTTTTC
>JBHEPK010000233.1:2133-2708 GCA_046260325.1 Desulfonatronovibrio sp. | reverse complement strand
GGTGGGGAAAAAACAAGAAATAGGGCGATTCTTGATTAAATCAAATAAAAGGGGGTATGAAATGAAATGCATATTGACCACAGCCATAATTTTTCTGGCCTGTATTATGGCTTCTCACCAGGAAGCCAGAGCTTTTTGTATCTACAATCACACAGATACTACCATTCACGCAAATCAGAAATCCGGTCACAGTATGTTCAAAGGCTTCAACGCTGATATCACTCCAGGACACAAGGGCTGCTGCCCATGGGACGACAAAAACTGCAACAAGCATGGGCATAAAGACAGTGAGGTCAGCTTCAATATCACTCATATGGAAACGCAACTTGAGCCCGTAAACGTACCTATCTGTAAAAACTTTGAAATAAAAGCAGGAGGGTGGATTACAGTTACAGGTTCAAAAGATGAATACAGCTGCAACGCACACTATGCCCTGAATTTTCCCATGTTTTCTGACTTCCCGGATACAGGACAACAAATCTGCTACAATAATACTGAAGTTATTGCCTGTCCTTCTTCTGGAGAGCCTTTTTACGGCCAGGACCCGCAATTTCCCCGCTTGCCCAGGTCTTATA
>JBHEPK010000233.1:0-2123 GCA_046260325.1 Desulfonatronovibrio sp. | reverse complement strand
AGCTTGGACAGTCCGGAGAAGAACTTCCTGGCCAGGCTACACCCGTTCATGACGGCGGCAGGTGGCTTATGACCAGAGACAATGTTACCGGCCTGACCTGGGAAGTAAAGACACCGGACAACCAGAACAAGCTTTATCCGTACACCAGTTTACTGGAGACAAATATTCATGACTACGTGCGCAAACTTAACAGGGACAATTATGGAGGTTACTCTGACTGGAGAATTCCCAGCATCAAAGAACTGTCATCTCTTGTAAACAGTTCCATGTCTGATCCGGTTATTGAGGATAATTGGTTTCCCAATACAGGTTCCCTGAAATATTGGTCCATGAATTACTACATGGGGTCGTATGATGATCTTCATAAGGAATATACGTATGCCTGGATTTTGAATATGGAAAATGGTGAAGTAGAGCCTCAAAATAAATCCGTCAAATCAGCCTTTATGGCTGTACGCGGCGGTACTGCTGATGATGATTCAGGTCTTGTGGACAATAATGACGGCACGGTTACTGATCCTTCCACCGGCCTGATGTGGATGAAATGCAGCCTGGGTCAGACCTGGGATGAGGATAATTCAACCTGCCAGGGCTATTCAGTAAGACATACATGGCAGGACACTCTGAACATGGTTCAAAACCTGCAATGGGCGGGCTATTCTGACTGGAGACTTCCCAACCGCAATGAGCTGCAATCTCTTGTTGACTATTCCAAGTTTGATCCAGCCGTAGACCCCTTACTGGAAGAAAACACAACCAGCTCTTATTACTGGACATCAACCACTGTTTCCGGAAAACTGGATAATTCCTGGCATCTCAATTTTTATACCGGAAGCTTAGATATTCGGACAAAGCCATACATTATCTGGGATGCCAGAGCTGTTCGCGGGGGACATTCTAAAGCAGATCTTGTCACCCACAATGATTCCAATGATCTCTTTTCCAGGCTGGAGGCCATGTTTCCAGAAGTTCTTTCCCCGGCTCCCCAGAATACCATTAAGGCTGAAGGGCTTCTTTATAGGTGTTATCCGGATACAAATGTTTGCACCGGAACTTTTGAGAATGATCTGTACTACCTGGACGAACAGGGTGCACTTCATAATCTGGGCAGTGCCGAGTACTGGCTGAATACTCTGGAATCATTCATTGGCTGGGCTGTGGGTACAAGCAGAGGTCAGACAGCTAATCCAGTGATTCTGAATACAGACAATAGAGGCCAGACCTGGACTGTGCAGGATATTCCCCAAGGTCTTGAAGGAAAAACCTTGAATGACATTGCTGTGCTGGATTCCAGAAATGTCTGGGCAGTGGGTGGCGGTCCTGATGAAAGCCTGATTCTGAGAACAACTGACGGTGGGCTTAACTGGGTTGAGATCGATTCTTTATCAGATTCTGATATTAAAGGTGAATTGCTCGGAATAAGTGCCGTGGACAAATACACAATCTGGGCTGTGGGGGCAAAAGGTCTGATCATAAGTACTTCTGACGGCGGTGAAACCTGGAGAAGCCATGATTCAGGAATACAGGAAGCCACCTTTGAAGAGGTTGGAACTTTTCAAGGCGAGTATATATGGGCTGTTGGAGCCAGAGACCAGGGCAAAACCCCGGTCATGGTTAGGTCCATAGACGGCGGACAGACCTGGGAAGAAATATCAAGCCAGGCCTTGGATTCAGCAGATCATCTCATTGGAATCAGCGTCTTTGACAGGGATAATGTGTGGGTTGCAGGCGGCAACTATCATGTGCTTAAAAGTGATGACAGCGGTCAAACATGGACCACGCTCTACCAGGGTCCATCCTATGACGCCAATAACGTAAGAATTGTCAGTCCGGAAAAAGCCTGGGCGGTCACGGACCAGGGCGGGATATATTCCTTTACCCAGGGAGGATCCCTTTATGCACAGCAGGAAGTGCCTGAAGGTGCTCATGGATATCATCTGCTAAGCATTTCCCCAATAAACGAGAACGAGGCATGGGTATTTGGAACAGGCTGGTCCGCTGATGAACAGGGCATCATCCTGCACACAACTGACGGCGGCAGTAACTGGCTAAAACAAGAATTGCCCATTGATACTGGTGTTCAGAGCGGTGCCTTTGTCAATGCTTTCAGATAGTGTCAGGGA
>JBHEPK010000232.1:0-2729 GCA_046260325.1 Desulfonatronovibrio sp. | reverse complement strand
CCTGGTTAGCCTGAACATCTGGAGTGAATCCAAAAAAGACAAAAGAAAGCAATAGTAGTGCAAGCTGTTTTTGAATCATGATGTTTCCTTATCTCAAAACTCCGATAAAAAAAAGTGGATTTTTTGATGTCAGGTTCAAGAAGACGACCGAAGGTCTCCCTCAAGGATGTCGGGACAAACAAGAAAATAGGATACCGTAAAACATAACTCCGACAATACCGCCCTCATGAAGTTCATTTACGCAAACACCCGGATAAAGACGTTATCATATCTTCTTACGCTGCCGGCAATGTGAAAAAAACTTTTGTGCCCTTGCCAGGCTCGCTTTCCACCCAGATTTGCCCGCCATGCTTTTCCACAAATTCCTTGCATAAAATAAGCCCCAGGCCGGTTCCTTTTTCACCGTCAGTTCCAAGCTGTCTTTTGCTCTTGTCAACAGTAAAAATTGAGGAACGTATTTTCTCACTCATACCTATACCGTTATCCTGGACACAAATTTCAGCATCAGAGTCTCTTTTTCTTGCAGTTACAGATATGTTTCCTCCCTGCGGGGTAAACTTTACTGCATTGAAAATCAGATTGCGGATAACCGTGTTGATCATGGCCTGGTCTACCATTACTGTTAATTTTTCAGGGATATTAGATTGAATGGAAATATTTTTTTTATCGGCTACATCACGGGCTGTATCCAGGTTTGAATTGATAAGCTCGTTAATTGTGCTTTTTTCAGGACTGAAATCCATACCCTCCTGGCTCATACGCGCCCATTGAAGCAGATCTTCCAGAAGATCAAAAACATTTCTGGTGCTTTTATGCATTTCAGCAGATATTTGAGTGATTTCTTTCAAAGTCATTGACTCAGCTTCTTCTGCAAGAAATTTAGAAGTGCTGAATACACCAGACAAGGGCGATTTCAAGTCATGGGAAATGATGGAAAAAAGACTGTCTTTTTCAGTGTTGGCCAGCTGGAGCTGCTCTTTCTTTTCGATTAGCAGGCGCGTAGCCTCCATACGGACAATAACGCTGCCAAGAATTTCAGCGAGCATCTTAAGCATGGAGATCTGATCTTCTGGCCAATTATGTGGAGAACAGACAGCATCAAATCCTATGAATCCGAGTAGTTTCTTGTGTTCATCGTATATGGGCAGACAGAGCAGTGACTTTGTATCCTGAAACTTAAATTCTTCTCGTTCTATAGCCGCTTCATCCGGCAGTGCAGATACATCAGGGATGTGCATGGGCCGCAGTTCAACCATCCAGCTCATAAACCAGGGCATGTTGCTTGTAGGGAACTCCTGGATACGGTCAATTTGCCGGGCAGCACCTGGAGCGGACCATTCGTGGGTATTGCTCATGGTGGAGAGGTCATCGGAAAAGCGCAGGAGATAACCGCGGTCCACCTCAAACAATTTCCCCAGTGAAGCAAGGGTATAGTCAACTGCCGAATCAAAAGACTTTGCGTCAACTATTTGCACAAAACGCGCGGACAGCTCAGACATCAGTTCACGGAAATGATTATTGAACAGTATTTGATTTCGCCACTGGACTTCTTTTGTGATGTCGCGAATCAGCTCAACAACATATTTTATATTACCATCTTCAGAAATAATAGGGTTGGCCCGGCAACTAAAAAAAGTTTGAAGTTCTGGTACGAATTTTTCCTTGGCAACAGGCTTTTTTACATTAAAAGCTTTTATGCTTGCGCAGTTATCGCAGGGATGACTTCTCCCAATCAATGTGTAACATGTTTTCCCGTGAACCTGTTCCGGGGGCTTTCCAAGTAATTCATATCCGGCTTTATTACACCTTATTATGCTCAGATCTGGACGCTTAACACTCATTATATCCGGAGTGTTGTCTAAAAATATTTCCAGAAGTTGTGATTTCTCTCTTAATTCGCTCTCGATTTTTTTATGCTCGGTTATGTTTTCCCGGATCAGAATTCCGCCTGAAACAGCACCTTCTTCGAAAATTGGTACAGCTCTTATACTTACCCATCCAGAGCCGCCGGCATCAAACTCAGGAAAAAAAACTTCATGAATTTCTACGTATTCTCCTTGGAAAATTTTAGCCACTTCATCATCTATTCCAGCTTTAACCAGTCCTGACAGCTCATGAACTGACTTGTTCAGGAAATGCTGTTTGTCCAGCTTATTAAACGCAAATTTATCTATATGCCAGTCATTTACAAAGTTTACTTTGCCATGGCGGTCGAAACGGAAAATGGAAACAGGACATTTATCAGCGAGCATCTCAAAGGATCTCTCACACTCCCTAAGTTCCTGTTCATTCTGTTTACGCTGGGAAATATCCATGAGAACACCAGTAATGCCGACGGTAATACCATCCTTGACCAGCGGGTGACTTGAAGTCCGCACCCACAAGGTTTTGTCTGGATTCAGGCAGAGTCTGTATTCACTGGGCTGTAAACGACCTTGCAAAACATTTTTCCAGGAATTCTTGATCAAAGGGATATCCCTGGGATCAATAAATTCGAGAAGATTTCGGCCAAGCAGTTCTGAAGGCTTATCTCCCAGAATGTTCTTTGCGGAGGGGCTGAGATAAGTGATCCGGCCCTCCATATCTATGGAAAAAATGACATCATTGATGTTCTCCACGAGGTCCTGGTATTTTTCTTCGGACTCCTTAAGCTCTGTTATTTCCTGGTTAAAGCCCTGGTAGCCGATGGTATTTCCATCTTCATCCTTTATCACATTTATGTTTTCAGA
>JBHEPK010000231.1:0-2745 GCA_046260325.1 Desulfonatronovibrio sp. | reverse complement strand
GATACTTATACATCAGCCCATGGGCGGGTATCAGGGTCAGGCCACTGACATTGATATTCAGGCCAGGGAGATTATCAAGCTCAAGAAAACCCTTAATGAGATTATGTCTAAGCATACGGGTACAGATATTTCCAGGCTGGAGCATGATACAGACAGAGATTATTTTATGAGTTCGCAGGAAGCCCGGGAATACGGCATCATCGACCATGTTCTCACGTCCAGGGCTGAAATGGACTCATATCCTGGTCAGTCTCTAAGCAGCGACGTAAATACTTTGCAGGCCAGGCAATAGCAGGTGCTGCAGCCAGTCTTTTAACAGCCTGTTGAAAGAGTCCTTACCGGGTCAGCCTCTGATGGGCAAGGAGGTTCGTTAAAAGGCTGTCGGATATTTTTTTATACTGCTGCCTTGCAATATATATTGTAATGCACTCTTGTAGTGGATCGAGAACTCATTTCAGCAGCCAACCGCGTGCATATTTTAGCAAAACGTGCCAAATCGTCGATTTCTTTGTCTTTACCTTGAACCTTGAACCCGGAACTTTGAACACTCAAATAAAAAACATCATGGAGGAAGGTATGAATTCATCAGCTGTCAATCGCCATATAGTCGCAGGATTTCTGAATCCTGTTGG
The DNA here is from genome assembly GCA_046260325.1 of Desulfonatronovibrio sp. Taxonomy (GTDB): domain Bacteria; phylum Desulfobacterota; class Desulfovibrionia; order Desulfovibrionales; family Desulfonatronovibrionaceae; genus Desulfonatronovibrio. The sequence continues at coordinate 2,113 of JBHEPK010000231.1, read as the reverse complement.
TGCTGCAGTGCATGCGCCCAAAATATGGGCAGACCTTGGCGAACCTTTATTCACCTTTGATTCAGGATATTCCATATCTATGGAAGAGGCCAATCATAATGTTCTTATTATTGGAATCACCGGATGCGGCAAGACCAGTACCCTGGTAAACAATGCTGTAGACCGGGCCATGATAGAGGATATGGGCGGGCTTGTGTTTGACGTGAAAAACAATTTTACCTCCAATGTTCGCCGCCTTGCTGCCTCGGCCGGCAGAGAAGATGACGTTATTGAAATAGGCTCGCACGACACAGCACAGCCCGTGAATATCCTGAAGGGCTACTCCCTTGAAGAGCAGCTTGATATTCTGGAAAGTATGATCATGCAGAACGTGAATGATTCGCGCAGCGCGGACTGGCATTATAAAGGAACCAGAATGACCCAGCAGGTCTGCGCCGCGCTTCACCATCTGGACATGATGAATCCGGACCAATACTTTGCCCCCAGCCTGGCCCTTATTGCGAGACTCATAAATGATCAGGAACTGGCTCAAAAGACATGGGATCTCTTTGTCAAATGCATGGACCCTGCAAATCCTGAACATCAGCAGCTCAAGGCTCAAGTTGAAGCAGACAATTTCACTATACTTAAAGCACAGACTGCATCTGATAAACCTGATAGATACACCAGGGAATGGGAGCAGCAGGTGTCCTGGATGCTGGGCATACCCCGAAAATGTCTGGAGGAATTCGCGTCCGGCAGTCTGGCGGATAATCTTTCTGCTGTGGATGGCCCGGGGCTTGACCTTGAAGATCTGATTTTCAGGCAGAATAAAATTGTTTTGGTCAGATTTTCAGTAAAATCAGGAGCTCCTGGAAACAGACTGGCCAGGATGATTAAGGAGCGGTTCTACAATGCTGCCTATTCCCGATTTGACCAGGAGGATACTAAAAACTCTCATAAATACGTATTGTGTATCATGGATGAATTCCAGGATATTGTTCATCTGGATGAAAACTCGAGCCTGGATGATTTCAGCTGGGTGTCCAAGGCCAGGGAATTTAAAATTATTAATGTTGCGGCCACTCAGAGCATGTCCAGCCTTTACAGAAAAGGCAACGAGCACGCTGTCAGGGCAATGCTTTCTAACTTCGGGTGCAAGATAATAATGCAGAATGATGACAGTGCTACAGATACATGGGTTGAAAGCTCATTCTATCCCCAGCAAAGGGTCCAGGAACTTGGGGCAGGAGAGGCCATTGTGGTTAAATACGCGCTGCCACGGCGCCGCATCGAGGTCAATATTGAAACAGCCCAGAATATGCACGATAAGTCGCAGCAGAAGCTCGCTGCTCTGCCTGAGATAGTGCTTTTCCCCTCATGGGACGGAACAGGATTTGACGTCAAGGCCTTTGAGACAGCTATCTCCATGCCTGTCTGGGCTTTAGAATCCGAAGGCCTGGAAATCGCGTACCGGCAGGCTCCTCAGGTTTTCAGCCCGGACTGTAAGATCTGCCTGAAAACCGAAAATCCAGGTCTCAAGGCTACATGGGAGGAGATCCTTGAAAATGCCGCGTGCAGGGCCTTTGAAGAAGATCTTGTAATAACTGAATTTACTTCCAAAGAAAATTACAGGAAAGTCAGTATAGAGGGCAGTAAATTAAAAGCATCCCGTTTAACAAACTGGATATATGAGAGACTCTCCTTTTGCTGTCATGAATGCGGCAGTCTTCATTCGTCAGCAAAGTATGCGGATTCATGCTGCCTGGATATAATTCCGGAACCGTTTCGCGACAAACCGGAGGACAATAATTCAGCGAAATACGACAGAAAACAGGGGATATGATTTCTGTTATGTCTGCGCGGGGAGCATGCTCCCCGCGTTGTTTATAATAATCCTGCTGTTGTCTGGAGCAGGATGAAGCAAATAAAGGAGGGTTTCCACTGAGCATGGACTATTATCATGGTACACTTCCGGGAAACATAAAATCAATTCAGAGATTAGGCTTTAAAAATCTTATCTGGAGAAGCGAAGACGGCAAAAGATTCGGCAGCGGGGAAGCCCTGGGAATCGGAACCTATCTTTCGCACGACTGGCAAGAAGCCCTTTTTTTTGGCGAGGCCCTGTTCAGGG
>JBHEPK010000230.1:0-2763 GCA_046260325.1 Desulfonatronovibrio sp. | reverse complement strand
AAATATCAGAGGTTTTCAAGTTTGAGCTCTGGCTCCGCTTTTATTTCATTGAACAACAGAATGACAAACTGCGCATAAACTTAGATCCCCAGGTTCTGGAAAAAATGGGCCATGAGTACGGTCATTTGGCAGAGCTGGCTTCTGCTATGAACAATGTAGATCTCAGCCCTGCTGTATGTCAGCAGGCTCTTGTGGAACACATAACTACTCAGTTTGACGGGAAAAAATACGAAATGGGCTATGTGCCCAAAATTCTGGACCATGCCGCTTTCAAGGCTGAGCTCGAACTTTTTAACACCTGGGCTCATCTTCACGAAGTGCAGTTGGAAAAGACCATTTTAAGCTTTGATAAATGGAAGGAGCTTTATGAAGAGTGGAAACGCTCGGAAAACGCCCAGAAGATGGAAATATCTTTTAGTATGCAAAACGCGCAGCAGAAGACCGGGCCATCTTCTTCCAAGACTAATTAGCAGGGACTTGCCGTTGCAGACAGCAGGTTAACAATAGTGTCGAAAATAACTTTTCAAACAGATTGTTAACAGCGTGTTGAAAAAGTCCTTATTCAACTGACTGTTCAAAAATTCCAAGTGCAAGGAGCAAAAAAAGTTCAAGGTTGCAGAGTATTTAGGATACGTAAGAGTTTGAACTTTTTGTAGCGACGCAGCAATTGGGAGATTTTCAACAGCTTGTTAAGTTGCTTTGGGGGGAACTTGCCGGCTAAGATTAGACCATCTTCAATAGAAATGGCAGCCTTGTTTCCTTGATAGGCCTCTGTGCCAATGAGAGTGAGACACCAACCGTTTGAATAATTAAGCAAGGGCGGTGTAGGCGTTGGTGTCCAGCAATATTTTACTCATTGCCAGTCTTCCTGGTGGATTATATCCAGTTCTCTGATCCGTGTGAAGAATACAGCTTCATCGTTTTCAGACCATACAACGAAAAACTCAAGGAAATCTTCTTTTCGTTCTTCCTCATCCTGTGAAGGTACTTGCAGGGCCTGGGCCAAGAGGTTCTTAACCGTCTTGTTCAGACTGTTACCATCGATTTTGGCCTTTTGCCGGATTAAAGTATCCAGGGGATCTTCAAGATTGTGAATTGTGATAGACTTCATTTTCAGGCCTCCCTATGAACCGGAATCTGAATATATGGTTCATGATAAATACAACCCAACCTTGAGTCAAGGACTGTAAAAAAGACTGTAAAAAAGTCCACAATCCTTTGACGCTCCCATCCCCGGTCAAAAAGAATACGGATCAGGCGAATTTTGGCTGAGTAGCGCTCTGAAACATCTCCTCTGGTCTTTTTGGTCAGCAGGTGAGCTGCGGTTACCAAAGCAAAAGCATTGTCAGATTCAAGCAGCGTATCTAATTGTGATTCCCAATCCAGCAGCTTGACCATTGGAAAATCAAAATTCATCCGGCAGCCGAAGAGCTCATAACCAAAGCTTTCTGGGCGCCACTTGGGATTATCATCAGCCAGCACCGCAAGACTGGCCAGAGGTTTGCCGTATCGGTCAAACAACCGGTAATGGTAGCTAAACATCCGCCTGGCAAAAACATCCTCAGCATCACCCTGCACCTCAATATGCACGCAAACCCAGCCCTCATCTCCAGTTAACCGGCGAACCCGGACCAGTTTATCCACATATCTGCGACCCAGTTCCGCGTCTCTGACTACCTGCTGCAGTTCCTTATCCAGAAATTCATACCCTGCAGACCAGTCAATATCTGAGTGAACATCTGGAAAAAAGAACTCCATGAATTCAGGAAAATAACGTTCCAAGGCAATCTTCCAGGGACTGTCGTATTCATCTTTCATCAGTTGCAGCTCCAATTAATTCAGGTGAATATGGATCATGCCGGATTGCTCCAGGGCACATTCTTTTCTTATCGCCCCGTGCTCCGCGAAGTCTCTTGTAAAATGACAGTCAATCATCTTCACATTTCGCGCTTGACGCGAAGTGTAAAGATGATGTTCCTTTTGTTGCTCCGTGGGTGCAGTCCCCGGCCACTCCTGCGGTCTCTTAAGATGAGGACTGGACGCGGAGCGTCCCAAGGACATTCCCACGTAGAGCATGGGAACGATAAAAAAACGTAGTGCGTCCGGGAAAACTATCCCCGCCACGAATCAATCTCAATCAGCCCCTGACCATCATTATAATTACTGGCGCTTGAATACCGCCAATGTTCAGGCAGTTCCACGTATCCGCGTTTAACCGGATTGTAGTGAATATAATCGAGTTTCTGGCGCATCATTTTATCACTCATAATCAATTCAGCATGCACGCCTTCCTGCCATAATTGATATTTCCGGTCTGTCTTGTGAATTTTTCTTGATAAGTTCAGGAGTCTTAGAAAACTCTGATGATTTATCTCTTGAAGGTGGTCAATTATACTTCTCGCTGTGTAGGACTTAAAGCGATGTACTTCTCTGCCTAAATCCGGTGACTGAGCTATGAAGTGAGTATGATTCTCCAGAATGACATAGCCGTATAAACGCATTTCTGCCTCTTTTCTCAAGAAATTCCAGGAATCAAAAATGATTTGAACAGCTTCAGGCCTGGAAAAAACAGGCAGCCACTCCAGGGCTGTACAGGTCAGGAAGTGTGGCCTCTCCGGTTCTGTAATCAGGTATCGGCTGCGTCCCATTGTTGCCTGGCCTCACTTATTTCTTATCTTTTCTTGTTCTTACCGCTGCAATGCTCTTTCCTACTCTTATTGCTCCAATGCTCTGCGTTGAAGCATTTCTTGACCGCTCCTGCAG
>JBHEPK010000023.1:10044-20899 GCA_046260325.1 Desulfonatronovibrio sp. | reverse complement strand
TAGCGACGCAGCAATTGGGAGATTTTCAACAGTCTGTTAAATAAACCTAATTAATACAAACCCGAGTATCACCAGAACAAGCGTGACGCTAATAATAAGATCAAGCCTTTTTTCCAGAAAAAGCCTTGCCCTTTCCCCCTGCCAGTAAATAAATGCAGCTATCAGATAAAACCTGACCCCTCGGCTTAACACAGAGGCCATAATAAAAACAGCGAGGTTTATTTTGAATGCCCCGGCTGTCAGAGTACATACCTTATACGGTACAGGACTGATACCTGCTACAGCTACTGCCCATGCATCATATTTATCATACCATTCCTGAATTATCAGATACTTATCAGTGAGACCATAAAAATTTATTATGGCCATGCCAAGCACCTCCATAAAAAAAAGACCGATAAAATATCCCACAATTCCACCAAGCACCGACGCAGCGAGGCATATTGAAGCCAGCCTGAAAACCTTGTCAGGTTTGGAAAGACCCATGGGTATAAGCAAAAGGTCCTGAGGAATAGGGAAAAAAATAGACTCTGTAAAGGCAACCAGCATCAACACTTTTTCTGCGCCTTTTCTGGCTGCAAGATCCCAGATTCTGCCCATATATCTCTGAAAAATTTTCACTTAAAAATCCTTACCAGCCAAATTTTCCCACAAGGTCCACAAATGCCACGCTGCCCATATCTTCCTTTTCAACCTTGCCATCTTTTTTGGTAATTTTGATAAGTTTCTGACTTCTTTTGGAATCCCCTACCGGAATGATCAATATTCCCGGGTCACTGAGCTGATCCAGAAGAGGCGTTGGCACATCCGGCCCCCCCGCTGTTACCAGAATTCTGTCAAATGGTGATTTTTCAGGCCAGCCCGTTGTCCCATCATCTAATTTGGTTTTTATATAGTGGTATCTCAGCTGGGAAAAAAGCTTTCGCGCCCTCTGATAAAGAGGCTTTACTCTCTCAACAGTAAATATGTCTGTCCCCATCTCTGACAGAACTGCAGCCTGATACCCTGAACCTGTTCCAATCTCCAGGACTTTCATGCCCGGCTTAACATCCAGCAGACTGCTCATGAGAGCTACGATATAAGGCTGAGAAATGGTCTGCCCATAACCGATGGGCAGGGGATGATCTGCATAAGCCTGAGACTGCAGGGCCTCATCAACAAACAGATGTCTTGGCACTGAAAGCATTGCACTGATTACTTCCTGGTCTTTTATGCCTCTGCCTTCAATCTGCTCCCGAACCATTTTTTCCCTGACACGCTTGGGATCAATAACCAATTTCAATTTCTCCAGAATAGCATTATAGTTTAAAGGCGTGTTGAAAATCTTCTTATTAAAATAACTTCTGTCCAATAAAAACTTTTTAAAACTCTGTCCAATTATTATTTCAGAACCATCAACTTTATTTATCATGGCCTGCCCTGAACTGTCCCAAATCATATTTAGTTGCATATATCTATTCTAACAGGTATTCCTAAAGAAAAATATGTCTGTTTACCGATTTTTTTGCTGTCCAGCAAAGCCTGTGCACCTGATTGACTCAAGAACCTGGCAAATATAATTTCCACATAAAAGGAGGCAACCATGCTTAAAGTCAAAGACATTATGACCAGTGATATTTTCACCCTTAAACAGACTGACAACCTGGCCCTTGCCAGGTCGGTAATGAACCTGGCAAGAATAAGGCATATCCCCATTGTTTCTTCGGACAATCATTTTATCGGACTTTTGACCCACAGAGACATTCTTGCTGCGACTGTGTCCAAGCTGGCAGACGTTGACAGTCAGACCCAGGAAGAAATTGACCTCGGAATTCCTGTAATGGAAATAATGAACCTTAACGTAAAATCTGTATCTTCTGAAGATTCTTTGCGAGATGCTGCATCTTTACTGCTGGAACATAAATTTGGATGCCTGCCTGTAGTTGACAATGATATACTGGTTGGAATCATTACCGAGGCGGATTTTCTGAGCCTGACCATCAGCCTGCTGGATGCCTTGAAAGACGGTGATGAGGCATGCATTTAAAACAGGACTTGCCCTAAAAAAGGGCAAATTTTCACCACATTTCTTCTTCATCCATAAAAAAAGGTCGCGACTTTATGCCGCGACCTTTTTTAATAATTTTATGACTGGATAGCAGCGTGGTGAAAAAGTCCTTACTCAACTGGCTGTTCAAAAATTCCAAGTGCAAGGAGCAAAAAAAGTTCAAGGTCGCAGCGTATTTAGGATACGTAAGAGTTTGAACTTTTTGTAGCGACGCAGCAATTGAAAGATTTGGGGCAGCCTGCTAACAATTTATTATTGGAGCACAGGGGTTAATGTTATGAAAAAGTTTTTGTTCCTGACCACTTTGATTATTGTACTGGGGTTTGCATCACCGGCATTTAACTGCACCACGACCATAACCGGCAAGGATGCTTCAGCTGATGGTTCGGTCATGGTTTCCCACACTGATGATGGTATGGGCGATGCCCGGGTGGTCTACGTCCCGGCCATGGATCATCCGGAAGGTTCGCTAAGGCCTGTGTTTTATGATAACGCGGCAATGGGCTATCTGCCTCAGTGGGGAGGTTCACAAACTCATCGTCTGGTCACTGATACCAGGGGTCCGGGCTACAGCATCGGCAATGAAACTCCCAGTGTTCCTCTGGGACATATCCCTCAGGCAGCGCATACATATGCCTATATTGATGCCAATTACGGAATCATGAATGAACATCAGGTTTCCATTGGAGAATGTACTGACAAGGCCAAGGTCCATCCCATGCCTGAACCAGGAAAACGTATTTTTTATTCTTCGGAACTCTCCAGGGTGGCACTGGAGCGGAGCAGAACAGCCCGTGAAGCGGTTGAACTGATGGGTGAACTTATTGATACTTATGGCTATTACGGCACTGGAGAAACTTTGCTGGTAGCTGATCCCGAAGAAGGCTGGGTCATGGAAATGGCCGGATACGATATGAACGGGACAGATGGTGTCTGGGTTGCTCAGAGAGTCCCTGATAATGGTTTTTTTGTGGCGGCCAACCAGTTTCGGATCAGAGATATCCGGAAGGACGCAGAGGATATGATTTATTCCGCGAATATATTTGACGTGGCCAGTTCCAAAGGCTGGTGGAAAGCCCAGGATGGTCCTCTGGACTGGGCCAAGGTGTATGGAGACGGTGAATTCCATCATCCTTATTACTCTCTGCGACGCGTATGGCGCGCCCAGTCTCTTGTTGCTCCCTCTATGAATCTCCCGGCATGGGTGGATGGACCTTTTACCAGGCAGTATCCTTTCGCAGTCAAACCTGATCAAAAACTGACGCCTCAGGATGTGTTTGCCATTCACCGTGATAATTATGAAGGAACAGAATTCGACCTGACAAAAGGCTTGGCAGCCGGACCATTCGGCAATCCCAACCGGTTTGAGGGAGGGGCTGAAAGCACTATGGGTCAAGAAGGCAGCTTGTCTGCTGTGGAGGGTGAGTTTGAACGACCTCTTAATATTTACAGATGCGCATACGCTTATGTAAACCAGTCCAGGTCATGGTTGCCTGGTCCTGTTGGTGGTGTTGTCTGGTACGCTGCCGACCGCCCGGCAACTTCAGTGCTGATGCCTTTTTATCCCGGAGGAACAGGACTTCCTGATTCCGTGCAAACCATGGATGTTCTTACTTTTGATCGCGGCAGCATGTGGACTGCATTCAATTATGTGGCGAACTATGCCATGCTGAAGTATAACCACATGATACAGGATATTAGAACTGAGCAGAGCCGTTTCGAATCCAGAGCCTTTGGTTCGCAGCAGGCTGTGGAGGCAAAAGCCCTGAAGCTCTGGAGTGATGGTGAACAGGAGAAAGCCCGGGCCATGCTTGCTGAATATGGCAGGGACAACGCGGAGGAAATCCTGGATGCCTGGTGGAATCTTTCAGAACATTTGTATGTAAAGTACAATGACGGGTATATAAATACCGAGGAAAAAATCGCCCAGCCAGTGTTTTATCCTGCATGGTGGCTCAAGGCTGTAGGCTATGAAAATGGTCCTGCATCATACAGCAAGCCATAGAAAAAACCAGCAGACTGCAAAGGATTTGTTGGAGGTTTTGCTGAATAGCGCCTCTGACAGTAGACAGCATATTATCTTGGCATGTATTTGACTTAGGTGCTAACTCTTAAACCCTATTAAATTAAAATGACACCTTCAGAACTTCTTGTCAGTTGCAGCGATATTTCCAAGTCATACGCTGAGAAACCACTATTTTCAGACTTGAATCTTGGCTTTCATGCCCAGGAGCGGACTGGCCTGATCGGCCCCAATGGGTCTGGTAAATCCACGCTATTAAAAATTATGGCAGGTATTGTGGTCCCTGACACAGGCCAGGTGATACCAAAGGGTGATGTTCGTCTTGTATATTTATCTCAATCAGAAGATTTTTCTTTTAATCAATCTGTTGAGCAGGCCTTGTGGGAGGTATTGCCGGATAAACACCCCGACCCGGATATGTTTGCAAAAATCAGCAAGATTGCTGACCAGGCTGGTTTTCGTTCCTTAGATACACAAGTCTCCACCTTGTCAGGAGGATGGATCAAGCGCCTGTCTATTGTCAGGGCCCTGATTCAGGAGCCGGACCTGCTTCTTCTTGATGAACCAACAAACCACCTTGATATTGAAGGGATTGTCTGGTTGGAAAAAACTCTGGTTAGACCGGATTTTACCTTTGTTCTGGTCAGTCATGACCGGGCATTTCTGGAAAATGTCACAAATAAAATAGTGGAATTGAACAAGTTATATCCTGACGGGTTTTTGGAGGTTAAGGGAAATTATTCGTTATTCCTTGAAAAACGTGAGGAATTTGCAGCCTCCCAGGGAAAATTAGAGCAGGCCCTGGCCAACAAGACCAGGCGAGAGATTGAATGGTTGCGCAGAGGACCCAAGGCCCGGACAACTAAGGCCAGATACCGGATAAATGCTGCCCACGCCCTGCAGGATGAACTTGGTGAGGTAAGAAGCAGAAATCAGAACAACAAAGCTGCCGGGATTGAATTTTCCGCAACAGGCCGTAAAACCAAAAAATTGCTGCAGGCACAAGGGGTAACTCTTGAGCGCGAGAATAGAACCTTATTTGGCAATCTTGATATTGTATTGTCTCCTGGTTCCTGTCTGGGGATAATGGGCAGCAACGGAGCAGGGAAAAGCAGTCTTTTGCAGATATTATCCGGGGATATTTTGCCGGATGATGGAAAGGTACTCAGAGCTGATGGTTTAAAAATAGTTTATTTTGACCAGGGCAGGGAACAGCTCGATCAGGACAAAAGCCTTAAGGATGCTTTATGTCCAAGCGGGGATCAGGTAGTTTTCCAGGGAAGGCCTCTGCATGTAGTTTCCTGGGCCAAACGGATGAGGTTCACCCCTGAACAGCTTCCCCTTCCTGTGTCCAGACTTTCAGGTGGTGAGCAGTCCAGATTGCTTATTGCCAGACTCATGCTTGAAACAGCTGATGTTCTGCTTCTTGATGAGCCTACCAATGATATAGACATACCCACCTTGGAAATCCTTGAACAAAGTCTTTCTGAGTTTCCTGGAGCCATTGTTCTTATTTCCCACGATCGAATGTTTCTGAACAATCTGTGCGACAAACTCCTGTTTTTAGATGGACAGGGGGAGAGCACTTATTTTGCAGATATTTCCCAATGCCTTGACGCTCTTGTCAGGCAAAAGAAGGCACAGCAATCAAGTTCAGAATCCGGCGAAGTTAAGAAATCGCGCTCAAAACCTGCCAGGCCCGGCAAAATGTCATACAAGGACCAGCTTGAACTGGAAAGTATTGAAAAAGATATTGAAAAGGCTGAACAGACAGTAGCAGGCCTCAAGCAAGAGATGAATCTTCCCCAGGTCATGATTGACGCAGAAAAGCTGGAAGATTTGTGTGCCCGGCTGAGTCTGGCAGAAGAACATGTGCAGAAGCTTTATGAGCGCTGGGATGAGCTGGAAAAGCTGGCAGAACAGTTGAGAATGTAGTTAACAGATACAGGTTGTTTCAAATCTATGGTTGTTCATTGATGCGGCAAAGGGGTTTAAGTTCGCAATAGCGACAGGTTTTATCTCCCTGCTGGGGAAGGGGGTCTATCAGGGCATGCCCGCTTTTTATCTCCCCGGCGATATCTTCCAGATTGTTTTTCCATTGATTCAGGATTTCTTTGAAGTCTTCTTTGCCAAGATCCTCTGGAGTTTGGAGTCCTTTTTCTGCAAAGTCTGTTTTTGTATCTCTTACCAGACCATGGAACTTGAATTTTCTGGGGTTAATCTGGGCCAGAAGAACAGCTGAGATATCGTTTTCAGCTATCTGGGCATAAATGGGCAGCTGGGGTTCAGTAATTCTCTGACCAGCCCACATCCTTTTCACACTTTCTATATTAGATCCGGTTTTATAATCGATAATGGTTAGGGACTGGTCAGGCATGCGGTCCATGCGGTCCAGTCTGGTGCTTATTTTCATGTCTCCCAAAGTAACGATCTGCTTCTCTTCAAGGGCAGCAATTTCAAAATCAGACCTTTTAAGCTCAATTTCCAGCCAGGCACGGACAAGGTTTTTAAGTCGGATTTGCTCCAGCTGACTGAATTCCTGAGTGAAGAGGACATGATCTTTCATTTCATTCACAGTAATGGAAACAAGCTCGTCAAGAAGGCCATCAAGGCTTTGTTCCTCATACAATTCTCTGAGCTCTTCAAGTGATCCGGCTTCCTGCCAAAGTCTCATCAAGGCTTTATGAACCAAGTTTCCCCTTTCAATGGATGTTAAGGCAAAAACAGGCTCTTCAGGCAGAGACGCCTTAAGGCGGTGCAATGCATAACCTTTGAATGGACATAGGGCCTGGTTTTGAAAGGTTCTTGTTCCTCCAGAGATCCAGTTTTTATCAAAAGGCAGTCCCTGGTTGTCAATAACGTCTTCCACGCGCGAGCTTTGAAAGACCTTGTCTACAGGATCTGGCCCAGGGTTTATTCCTGGCTTTGATAATTCAGATGGTGGAATATTTTTTAAAAATGGACTGGGCTGAAGCTCCATGTCATCTTCATGAGTGGAAAAGCTGAAAGTAACCCGGGGTGATGATTTAAGAAGGAGATCTATTAATCCCGAAGCCATATTCAGTTCCCTGCTGGGAGATGATCCCGGTGTAAGGTGTTTTCGCTGAAGATCAACCGGGAGCAGGGGATTGGGGCTGGCCTGGGCCGGCAGGGTGTCTGCATTCATATTCATGACCCATAGATGATCAAATTCAAGGCCTGAAGCTTCAAAAAGACCAAGAACCTGAATAGATCCTGATGTGGATTCGGGCTGGAATATTCTTTTATGGCACAGGGTGTTCAATTTTTCCAGTGCCTGGGAGTAAGTAGTCTCTAAGAGTACTGTTTCTAAGCATGAAAGTCTGGACAGTTCGTTTTTAAATGCCTGGAATGTCTGGTATTCAAAGCTGTTCATAACCCTTGAGTCAGGCCATCCTGCCATCTTAAGAAGTTTGGAAAAATGCCTGGCCCAGAGAGCCGGACTTTGGATTTGAGAAATTTCGGCTAATTCCCTGGCCTGGGAAAAAAAATCTGAAAAAATGGGGCAGTAATACTTTTTAGCCGGATTGGAAGCCTTTTCAATGACCCATTCTACTGTTCTCCAGGGCTGACTGCCTTTTCGCAGGCGCAGATCCAGGGTAGCTCTATGAGAAAATTCCTGTTCATGTCCCTTGATAAAAGGTGAAAATAGAATTGTGCCAAGATCATGAATTTTCAGCTGATTTTCTTTTAAAAGACTCAGGAAGATAAGGGCTGCTCGAACTAAGGGGGTATGCCCGAGGGGTTCTCCAAGGGAAACATTATAAGCCCTTTTTTGAGGCTCTGCTGGATTGGTCAGGGTTTCGGGATGAAAGACATGGTCAAAAACCTTAGTGATTTGCGAGCGCCGGGATTTAAGGTCTGGAACTACAATTCCAATGCGGTCCCGGGGGTGAGATAATGTCTGGTTCAAAGCCCAATAAGCTGATGTCAAGGCTTCGCTTTTGAAATCCTTGCATGCAATGCACTCAGGTTCTGATCTGGCATGAGGTTGATCCAGGGTCAGCAGGGAAATCCCAGCATGTTCAAAAGCCTTGAGTAACTCTTCCTGGACAGGATCAAATTCAAGGAAACCCGCAAAGATAAGATTATCAGGCAATACAGGAGCAAGCAGATCTAATGATTCAGAAATACAGCCTGTCAATCTGGAAGACGAAAGAAAATTTTTATTAAGGCAAATTTCTTCAAATTTTCTAAGCCAGTTAATAAAGGCCAGGATTTCCTGGTCTTCGTGATCCTGAATATCACAGAGGTTTAATTTGTATCTAATGAGAATATCGTAGGCAGTTGAAGCAGTATCTGACAGCCCGGACAGCCCCAGAAGGATCTTTTCAGGATTGCAGGAAACAATGATCTCTTCCCAGAGACATTCTTCCTGTTCAGGGCTCAAAAGATGAATCCTGTCTGACTTCTGGGGCAGATGGGAAAAAAGGGATTCAAGCCAGGATTGAAAAGGAATAATGATTGGTGTTTCCCAGGCCTTGCGGCTTTTTTTCAGCTGATATCCGGCAAAGTCAAGGCTTAGATGTCTGGAAAGTCGTCTGGATGAGGTGATTAAGGAAGCCCCTTTTTCAAGGGATTCAAATGCCTGAGAGGAATCAATCCTGTTTAAGTTCATGTATGTTTACCATGTTTTTTTCTGGAATGCTGGAGGCCAGGTCCACGAGATGGCGATGATGAGTAAAGAAAAGGACCTGAGTTTCCCGGGAAAGTTCAGTTAGTACTGAAAGGGTTTTAATGGATCGTTCATCATCAAAGTGGACCAGAATATCATCCACCATAAAGGGAAAAGGCGGATTTTCCTGTAGATATCTGTAGATTCCCCCAAGTCTCAGGGCGAGGAAAAGTTGATCTCTGCTGCCGTCACTGAGATCCTGGACTTGCAGTGCTGTATCATTTTTGCGGACAGCTTTGATTATGGGATCTCCCTTTTCATCGTAATCAGCCATGATTCTGCTGAATGAGTCCAGAGTTATTTTTCTGAATACTTCACTGGCATTCTGCAGAACTGGACCCTGATTGGCTGCCCTGTATCTTTCAATTTCAGCACTGAGTATATGGGCTGCCAGTCTAAGGCTTATGTATTGTTCAACATTGGTCTCAAGGACTGCCCGTTGTTCCTGAACCTGCTGTTCGAAATCCGGGACCTGGGAAGTTCCGTCCATCTGCTTGAGCTGCAGTTCTTTTTCAGTGATTTTCTTGATTAGTGTTTCCAGGTCTGGTTCTTTTTCTTCCTGTCTTTTTTTTAAATCATGTATGGTTGCCTGGAGTTCGTCCGGACCAAGGTTCAGGGCTTTTGACATGAAGGTGTTCAGGTCTTCACCAGCGGCCAGTTCCAGAAGCCTTGAGTTGATATGATCTAATTTGGAACGTAGTTCTGCGGCAAGGCCAGCTTTTTTCTCTATCTCAGTCAGGTTTTCAGGATCTTCAGTCCCAGCTTCCTGACATAATAATTCCAGATTGTCTTCAAGAATCTTAAATTCCTTTTTCAGTTCTGAAAGTTTATGAGCAGTGTTATCAAGTCTATCCTGGAGGTCTTTTTTGCGGGCATGCTTTTCCTGTTCCTTTTGCAATTTCTTGTAGGCATTGTTCACCACATCCTCAGGTCTGGAGTCGGAACTTTCCTCATCTCCAATCTTATGAACCAGTTTCATGACCTGGCTTGAAAATTCCCTGCACTTTTTGGTCAGCGCGTTTTTACTGGTTTCAAGTTTTTTAAGATACTTGAGTGATTCTGAAATTTCTGAACAAATTTTGATTTCCTGACTGACTTCCTGGGGGTTTTGCAAAGGATCAATATTTAACTCCTGGACTGCCTGCTTCCATAAATTCTTTTTTTCTGCTGTCTGATCTGTTAATTCATTGTACTTAAGTTCCAGTTTTTTTAACCTGTTGCTGGTCTTTTTTAGATCGTGCTCCAGGTTTTTTCTTGCGCTTATCTGCTGAGATGCCTTTTCCCTGTGCTCTTCCACTAACGCGGTCAGGGTGATGAAATCTGTTTGTTCCGAAACTTCGACTCCTTCCATAGTCAGGACTTCCTTAGAGGATTCCGTAATGCTGTGGATCATTTTATCTGTTTTTTCTTTATCGAGAAGAAGGCTCTCTAATTTTTCACCAAGTGAAGTGATTTCCTTGACCTTAGATATCCAGGCAGCCATTTCTCTCGGTGACAGGGGCGAAATATTCATGGGAGACCAGAGCTTTTGCCAGTGGTTTATTAATTCTTCCTCCTCCAAAAGTTTACTATCAAGGTTTTGATCAAGTTGGGATAATTTTTTTTCTAAGTCTTGGATCTCCAGTAAAAGAGACGTTCTGGAAGCGATATCATTGGCATTTTTAAGGGATGTGTCAGCAATTTCATCTGCCTTGACCATGGATTGCTCAAAGCCTTGAGTCAGGTCTGCTGCCCCGGATACTTTGAGAAAATCATATAAATCATCTTGCTCTTGATTATTTTCAATATAAAAGGATTTGATTATTTTCCATCCTCTGTCCCTGAGTATTCTGGCATTGGGCAGAGCTTGAGGGCTGGGCAGAGACTGGTGCGGATCAAGGGTTTTTAGGTGCTGCTGTTTCCTGCCTATCTGATTTTGTATCTGAATCAGTTCATTCTTGGCAATCTGGGTGTTTTGTCGAGAAAGGCTAAGTTTCTGGTCAAAGTCATCAATGGTTTCCGTCAGAGGCAGAGCAAGTTCTGTAAGTTCTTTGAGGTCGCCTTTCCAGAGCCCGAGAGAACTTAATAAACGGTTAATTCTGGATTGGAGTTT
>JBHEPK010000023.1:3048-10034 GCA_046260325.1 Desulfonatronovibrio sp. | reverse complement strand
CTGCCTGGAGCTGTTTCTGCTGGTCAAGGATTTCAAGGGCGCGGGACATATTTTTAGATATTGTATCAATTTTCTTAATATCCTGCACAGCAGGGATATTATTAAGCTCTGTTTCGATATTTTCTTTTTCCTGATGTACATCTCTTTTGTCTTCATAAACCTGGTCAGTCTGGCTTTTCAAAAGATCCATTTCTTTGGTTAGATTTTCAATTAGACGGATCTGTTTTGGATTCAGCTCAAACCGATCTGATTCAGTCATGCTGTTCTGCTTAGAAATAAGGGCAGATTTTTCTTCGATTATACTTTTCCGGCTGAGGATATCCAGTTCCAAGTCTGATATGTTTTCCCTGGCTTCCGCAATAACCGATGCTTTCTGAAACAAAGATTCAATATCATGGGACAGGTCCAGGACCTGCTCATTGATTGTTAATTTTTGGATTTCATCCAAGTATTTCTGGCTGTTGTCCTTCTGTTCCTGGACATCCCTGCGCACGCGGTTCAGACCTGTAAGAACAGACACCCGCCTTGATGAGAAGTCATGACTCAATTCAGGTATGTTTTTTAATTCTTCAAGCCTGGTCTTAAGGTCATTGTAGTTAGAAATAAGCGGAAGAGCTTTGTGAAGGCGATCATGCCAGTTGAGTAAAGTCTTCAGGTCTTTTAGCTCAATTTCCAGATCTGATTTTTCTTTTTGCAGGACCGCAAGACTGTCTTTGATGTCCTTCCATTGTTCAGGTCTTATGGACAGGTCTTTGAGGGTTTTATTCAAGTCTGAGATAGTCTGGATGTTTTGCCAGATGGGTCTGGAAAAGGCCCTGGGGCGGAACAGATCATCAGCTTTCTGGGTCAGGCTTTCCAGAACTATGCGTAAGTTGGTGATGCCTGAGGCAGCCGCAAAAAGAGTTTCCCCAAGGTGACCACCACCTTCAAGGATTTTCTGGGCCCCTATGCGCAGGCTCTGGTGATCAAGGCCAAACATATTGGAATACATATCTCTGGTAAGTCCAGACATGATCCTGGTCATCAACTGGGGGTCAACTGCCTGGCCCTGGTGGTCCACGAGGTCATTCTTGCTGCGCTTGAATCTTGTCAGATCCACGCTCTGGCCTGGCTCCGGGTTTAGAATCATCCGTACGGCCAGGTCTTTGTAGTTATGAATATAAGCATCTGGAGAACTGTGTCCAAAGCCGTAAAAAAATGAATCTATGGCCCGCATGGTGGTGCTTTTCCCGGCTTCATTAGGGCCGAAAACAATGTGCAGACCATTGTCCTCGCTGGAGAAATCAAGGACCTTGTCTGTAAAGTGTCCATAGGCCTGGAGGATTATTTTATTTATCTTCATGGTGTTGTGCAAAAGACAGGCATGTTCAATTGTCCTGATTTCTTCCGGCTGACAAGTGTGGAATAATTATATTTCTAATTTTTATCAGGTATTCATGCAGGGTGTCTGAGTTATTAAAGTCAGGGAGATTTATTCCTGTTCCAGCTAACTTGGCTGCCAGGTCATCTATACTGAAATTTAGATCCTGGAAAAAGTCAGGATTTGTTTCCAGATCATCAATAAACCTGATCAGATCCCCCTGGGGACTTTTGCTTTTTTTCAGCTCATCCAGGTCAACGGCAGGGGATGTATTGATATTGATTTTTTCAATCCAGATTTTCTGCCGGGAGATATCAGTGCCTGCCCTGCAGACTGCTGCATGAAGCTCTTCTCTGTTTTGTACAAGATGATCATGGGCCGGACCAGCTCCTTTAAGCTCAACCCTTATTCCCATGGCTTTACCCTGAGATTCTTTGGAGAAAAGGGTTTCCATATCAAGGCTTATTCTATCCATTACCTGATGAAATGTGCCAAGGCCGGTTATGTCCACCTCCATAATTTTCCATCTGAAGACATCTAAGATTATCCTTTCTACACGCACCTGACCTGCATTATCAACTTCAACCCGCATGCAGCCTTTGGGTCCTGGTTCCCTGATATGTCTGCCCTGAATGCAGCCGGAAAAGATAACATAAGGATTGTTGTTAATAATTTCATGTCTGTGCATGTGTCCCAGAGCCCAGTAGTCATATTTTTTTATCAGAAGATCATCTATATTGCAGGGGGCATATCCGCTTTGTCCTTCCTTGCCTGAAAGAGATGTATGGATAAGGCCTATATTGAAAAGCTGAGGAACAGGTTCAGGATATGAACGGACAAGGTTATCAAGAACTTCGGCAGAGGAAAAGCTCTGGCCGTGAACAGCTATGCCCAGGTTGTCTATGATCCAGGTGTCAGCATGGTTAGAGGGAAAGATTTTTACATTATCAGGTAGTTTGAGTGATCTGGTCATGGAGTTGCCGGCATCATGATTGCCAAAAATCAGAGCAACACTGGTTCCGGCATCTTTAAGTCTGTCCATTTGCGTGGTTACATGGAGCAGGGTCTGAAAGTCTGGACAGTCAGCATCGTATAAATCACCGGCAATAAGGAGCAAAGGGATTTTATTATCTACAATGTAGTCGACCAGGTTTGTGAGAGCCCTTCGGCTGGCCTGTCGAATTTCATCAACAGGGGCTCCTTCATAACGGGCAAGTCCTCTCAAGGGACTGTCTATGTGGAAGTCAGCAGCATGGATAAATGTCAGCATGAAGATTTACTATCAGAGTGCTGTGTTGATTTCAAGGATTGTATGGATGTGACTGGATGTTATTTCTGGGATTTTGATTCTTGCCCTGTGAGCACAGCATCGCTATGCTGGGGTTTTCAAGGTTCAAGGTTCAACGTTCAGCGTTCAAGGTTCAACGTTAAGACAAGAAAATCAACAGTCTATGTTCTTTTTGTTGCGGCTGTTTATATTGATTGATATGATTAATAAAATCAGCATGTTCCAAAAGAAATTTTGACTGCTTAGTTGTATAATTGAAAAATAGAAAGGGAGTAGCCTTGTTTAAAGAAAAGGTTTTCATTATATCTTTAATAATTGTCGCTGTTTTTGTTGCTGTGGGCGTCATTAATCCAGTATTTCTGGACAGCTTTTCCAGCTTTATTCATGGAGCTATTATTGCTCATTTCGGCTGGGCCTATATGCTCTCAGGATTTTTTTTCTTAGCATTCTGTCTGGTACTTGCTTTTAGTAAGTTTGGAAGCATCAAATTGGGTAAGGACCATGAAAAGCCTGAGTATACTTACTTTGGTTGGTTCAGCATGCTGTTTGCTGCAGGCATGGGGATTGGTCTTATTTTCTGGGGGGTAGCCGAGCCAGTTAGCCATTTTATGGATCCGCCGGAGTATATTGATCCGGAAACAGGACAGGCTGCCACCTTTGCCATGCGCTACAGTTTTTTTCATTGGGGTCTGCACCCCTGGGCCATTTATATTGTCATGAGTCTGAGCATTGCCTATTTTTCATTTCGAAGAGGCATGCCGCCCCTGATAAGTTCCTGTTTTTATCCTGTTCTTGGTAACCGGATATATGGCCCATGGGGATATTTTATTGATATTTTGGCAGTGTTTGCCACTATTTTCGGCATTGCAACTTCATTGGGGCTTGGAGCAATGCAGATTAACAGCGGTCTGGAGCACCTGTACGGACTGCCTTCTTCCAATACAGCTACTCTTGTGATTATTCTCATAACTACTGTGCTTTTTATGCTTTCAGCTGTTATTGGCTTAGATAAAGGTATTCAAACCCTGAGTAAATCGAATATTCTGCTGGCCTTTATGCTTCTTCTGTTCATGCTTGTATTTGGCCCCACATCGTATATTTTCAATGTTTTCACTGATACCATGGGCGGCTATATAGGCAATGTCCTGGAAATGAGCCTGACAGTGAACCCATTTCTGGGCCGGGAGTGGTATAAGGACTGGACATTGTTTTACTGGGCCTGGTGGATTGCCTGGTCACCATTTGTGGGCATATTTGTGGCCAGAATATCCAGAGGCAGGACCATCAGGGAATTTGTCAGCGGAGCACTTCTGGTTCCTACTCTCCTGACGTTTGTCTGGTTCAGTGTGTTTGGAGGAGCTTCTCTTTTTCTGGAACTGGAAATGGGCGCAGATATTACCCAGGCTGTACGCCAGGATGTTTCCACTGCATTATTTGTGGTTTTTGATTATTTTCCAGGATCATTAATATTATCAAATGCGGCTATTTTGCTGCTGATTGTTTTTTTTGTTACTTCAGCTGATTCAGCAACCTTTGTTCTGGGAATCATGACCAGTCAGGGATCTCCCAATCCCACCCTGTCCAGGAAGATGATCTGGGGTATAACCCAGTCTTCTGTGGCTGCAATTCTGCTTGTTTCAGGAGGTCTGGCTGCTTTGCAGCAAATGGCAATTACTGCAGCGCTTCCTTTTACCTTTGTTCTGCTTTTTATGTGTTACAATCTCTGGCGCGGCCTGGCAGCTGAACCAGGGGAGAGTTTGTTGAAAAGATATTAGCTACAGGCGTGAGCGACTGAAGCAATCTGTATGGCAAAAGTATAACTAACTGAATTGGTTGCCTATTCGCTCTAAGTTACTTTTAGGAATTGATATTGATAACGATTTGGATTTGGATTTCGATAAAGTATGGACACCAGAATGATAAACGTAAGTAATGTGCTGTAGTTACTTGAAAACAAAGGAGAAAATTATGGATGTAAATCAGGCAATTAAATCAAGGCGGAGCATCAGGAAATATTCAGATAAGGATATCAGTGCAGACAAGATAGACGCACTTCTCGAAGCGGCAAGGCTGGCTCCTTCCGGTTTGAATGCCCAGCCCTGGAGGTTTAAGGTCATACAGAATCCGGAAGATATCAAGTGGCTTGCCAGGGAAGCCACCCATGGACAGCGTTGGGTGGGCGGGGCTAATGCGGTTTTTTTGTGTTGCGCTGATCTTTCTAAGTATATTGATGATGCCAAAGCCAATGTACGTTTTTTAAAGGACAGCGGCATACTGCCGCCGGAGATGCTTTCAGGGATAGAAGAGCATCTACAGAAAGCTGGTGATGCTCCCGCAGAAATCCTTAGATACGCTGCAGCAACCAATTGTTCCATAGCCATGGCTCAGATGATGCTTCAGGCCGTGGAGCTGGACCTTGGAACCTGCTGGGTCGGCATGTATGATGAAAAAGCAATCAAAGAACGCTTTGCCCTTGGGGATCATCTCGCTGTGGTGGCCCTTCTATCAGTGGGTTATCCAGCTGAGCATCCAGAAGCAAGGCCGCGCAAGTCCATTGAGGAAATAATCATACCATAATTATCTGTTGAATCAGGACTTTTTCAACACGCTGATAAATGCCTGTTAGTATCCTTAAAAATGTAGTTGTATTTTTTTTAGCAATACCATAGAGTCCAAGTTTCGTTTTACGGGCTCAAAAGGATTTTATTATCATTGAAAAAGATATGTGTGGAGAAAAGAATGCAACTACATCAAAGATTTATACAGGCAGCTAAGAAATATCCAAAAAAGGTGGCTGTCCACGATATAGCTTCAGAACGTGAACTTACATACGAAAGAATGCTCATTGTAAGTTTGATTTTAGGTAGAAGATTTAAGAAAATTAAAACAAAATATGTGGGCGTAATGGTTCCCACATCAGCTGGGTGCATGCTGGCCAACCTGGGCCTGCTTATGGCTGGAAAGATCCCTGTTATGATCAATTACGCCACAGGGGCCAGAGAAAATTCAATTTATGCCCAGGATAAATGCAGCTTTAAAACCATTTTGACCAGCAAGAAGCTTTTGGACAAGCTTGAGATAGAGCCTTTGGATGGGATGATTTTTCTCGAGGACATTGTTGGTTCTGTAGGACTTAAAGATAAAATCCCAGCATTGATCAAAGCCAAGATGCCTGAAAAGTATCTTCTCAATGCAGTCAGTCATGGGGATATTGATGATACGGCAGTAATTCTTTTTACCAGTGGAAGCGAAAAAGAGCCCAAGAGTGTCCAGCTGACGCACAAAAGTATCAGTCATAATCTGGACAGCATTCCGCAAGTAGTCGAGGTGAATGAACAGGATGTTTTTTTAGCCAGCCTGCCTCTTTTCCATGTATTCGGAATGACTGCCAATTATTGGATGCCTTTGATTAAAGGCACTACTATTGTTGCCTATCCCAATCCTCTTGAATTCAAAATCATATGCGGTCTGATCCGGAATTACAAGGTGACCATCATGACTGGCACGCCCTCATTTTATCACGGCTACCTGAAAAAGTCTCAGCCTGGAGATTTTGCATCGGTTAAATGTGCATTGTCAGGAGCAGATACTCTGGCCCCCCAGATATATGACGGGTATCTGGAAAAACATAATATAACTATTCTTGATGCTTATGGTGCCACTGAAACCAGCCCGGCCATTGCTATCAATACTCCTGATGTCAACAGGAAGGGCAGTGTTGGCAAACCATTGCCAGGGGTCAAAGTAAAGATCCTTAATGTTGATACTGATGAGGAGCTGCCTCCTGGAAAGACAGGGAAGGTCCTGGTCAAAGGGGATATGGTCATGAAGGGTTATCTGGGCGACCTGGAAGAAACCACCATGCGTATTCATAATGGATGGTATGATACCGGTGATATGGGATTCATGGATGAAGATGGGTTTCTGTGGCACAAGGGACGCCTCAAAAGGTTTGTCAAAGTGGGCGGTGAAATGATTTCCTTAGTTCGAGTAGAAGGAGTTCTTAATCAGTATATTCCTGAAGATGTCATGTGCTGTGTTGTGGGAATACCCAATCCCACCAAAGGAGCGGATATTGTTGCGGCCATAACCACGGCTGATTTTGATAAACGCAAGGTCCGCAAGCAGATGGCAAAAGAACTGCCCGCCATTGCTGTCCCCAAGGAGTTTTATGTGCTTGAAGATATACCTGTTATGGGTTCGGGTAAAGTTAACTTTCGCGAAGTCGAGAAGATCTGCAGAAAAATGTCTGTGGATTGAAATTAATTTTCATAACATACAAGAATGCCCGGTTCCATGATCATGGAGCCGGGCATTATTATTTTGCAACTGTTCATC
>JBHEPK010000023.1:0-3038 GCA_046260325.1 Desulfonatronovibrio sp. | reverse complement strand
TTATCATTTTGTTGTCAGTATAGATTCTCCTGCCTGTGTTTTCGACTACGATTTTGATTTTGATTGCGTGATTTTAATTAATGGAACTTAGCATTTTAGTTGATCATATAAATTGATTCGAAATGTGGCGAGCATATACCATTTTCACATTTATAGAAAAGTTTTTCTGTTTTGTTAACATTTCATAGTGCTGTTTTTCTTTTTTGTAAATTTTTCCATGTGGAAATGAAGCATGCTGGTGCATATTTAAAATATCAAAAAAAATATCTCTATAATTAAGCATGTTGTGTTTAAGTTTGCTCTGCTGCTTCTTGGGGTATGTTCTTTGCTAATGCGAAGATATGGCAGAAATTCATGAATCAAAACTAAAAGTCCTTTATGAGCTCAGTAAGATTGTTGGGGATGCCCTGGAGCTGGAACAGTCCTTAGAGAGAATTCTTGGAGTGCTGGCGGAATCTTTATGTATGAACCAGGCTGCATTAACCCTTATTGATGATGAAAGCGGACGTCTGGCCATAAGGGCTTCATATGGCCTTCTTTCAATGGAGAAGATAAGGGGAGTTTGCCTCCTGAGTGAAGGGACTGCTGGCAGGGTCCTTGCCACTGGAAAGCCCTTTATTGTGCAGGATATTTTCAGAGAGCCTCTTTTTTTAGATAAAATAGAGGTTAGAGGCATGGAAAAGGGAAAAATATCTTTTATGGGAGTGCCGGTTGTTCTTAAGGGTGAACCTGTGGGAGTTCTTGTTGTTGACAGGATTTTGGATCTTCATGTCCCTTTGAAAGAGGATATTAAATTTTTAAGCATT
Source organism: Desulfonatronovibrio sp. (assembly GCA_046260325.1). GTDB lineage: Bacteria > Desulfobacterota > Desulfovibrionia > Desulfovibrionales > Desulfonatronovibrionaceae > Desulfonatronovibrio. The sequence goes on along the minus strand of JBHEPK010000023.1, from coordinate 2,232 downwards.
GTTGCTGCAATGGTGGCGCAGTTTGTGAGTCTCAACAGGCAGGTCAAGGTTAGAGAAGGTGACTTGCGCAGAGAGAATCTGAACCTTAAGACAAAATTGTCAAAAAAGATTCAGAAATTCTTTATGGCCGGTAAAAGTTCGGCTATGGCTATGATCCATCAGATGATTGAAAAGGTTGCACCTACCAGAGCTACTGTTCTTCTCCTTGGTGAACCAGGAATTGGAAAATCCCTTATTGCCAGGAACATCCATGAACTGAGCGAAAGATCCAAATATCCATTTATTAAAGTAAATTGTGCTTCCCTGCGAGATAATCTTCTGGAATCCGAACTCTTTGGTTATGAGGAAAAGGCGTTTTACCGGGCAATGGGTTCCATGCCGGGGCGCTTTGAGGAAGCCGACAAGGGCACCATATTTCTGGATGAAATAGGGGAAATGCCCATAGCCATTCAGGCTAAGCTGCTGAGGTTTCTGCAGGAAAGAAATTTCGAGCGCCCTGGAGGAACCAGGACCATAAGTGCTGATGTTAGAGTAATTGCGGCAACCAGTAAAAATCTGCCCCGAGAGGTTCATCATGGGAGATTTTGTGACGAGCTCTTTTGCCGTTTAAACGTATTCCCCGTTAAAGTGCCACCCCTTCGGGAGCGAAGACAGGATATTCCAATCCTTTTAAATTGCCTGGTTGACAAAATTGTCAGAAAATATGGCAGAAATATGTATTTTAACCGGGACTGTCTTGAAATTCTGGTTAACTACAGCTGGCCTGGCAATATTAGAGAAATGGAAAATCTGATTGAGCAATTATGCATAACAGCTGAGGGGGACAGGATCAGCAGCAGGGATCTTCCTCTGTCCATCTTTGATAAGCCTCTGGCATGTACTCAATACTTAGTTGATTCGAAAACTCTCGAAGATATGGAGAAAAAGGAGGTGATCGGAGCTCTGGAGCGTAATGCCTGGGTTCAATCCAGGGCAGCGAGGGATCTGGGTATCAGTCAGAGGCAGATTGGATACAAAGTTTCCAAATTTGATCTGCGAGAACTAATTCAGCAAAAAAAACAAATGGTTCAGCGAAGCTAAATTTTTTAATATGTAGAAGGGAATCGTTTATCATTATGAATAAGCAGTATATTTTGATTTTTTTTCATGTGGTTATTTTTTCTATGCTCCTGGTTTTTTCCATTCTGCCTGAGATGCAGGATGCTGTCATGGGGATGACAGGTCTGCAATTGAGTATAGCAGCTTCTGGTTTGTTGAGTCTTGGATTAATATTATTTATTGGGCGTTTTTACTCTTTAGAAGCAGCGGCGGCGCAAAAGCTTTTGGAAAAAATCAGTTCCGGATCTGAAATTGATCCTCAGCGTGATATGGATGGTCTGAAAAAACTTAGCTCAGGGTTTACAAAGGTCATTTCAGGGATCACTGCGCTGGAGGCAGATTTGTCCCACAAGGCATCACAATTGTCAGATGTCGAACAAAGGCTTTTACAGGAATCTACTCTAAGGGATGAAGCTCTGTCCGGAGCGGAGAAAGCCAGGTGTCAGACAATACGCTCGGCAGTAAGTACTCTGAAAGATTCTATTGCCGGGATTTCTGATCTCTCTGATGAGTTGAAAAGTGTAGTTTTAAGCGCAGAAGAAAGTTCTTTCACTCAGCAGAAACTTATTTCCGAGGCTGCTACAGCAATGGAGGAGATGAACGCTTCTGTAATGGAGTCAGCGCGCAACGCGGAAGAGGCCTCAGAATTTACCAACAACGCCATGCTTAAAGCGGAGCAGGGTTCAGTAATCGTGACACAGACGCTGGAGTCAGTAACAGCGGTTTCAGCCAAAAGCAAAGATCTTACATCGTCCATCAGCAAGTTAGGGGCTCAGGCCGAGGCTGTTGGGAAGATAATCGATGTTATTTCTGATATTGCTGATCAGACCAATCTTCTGGCTTTAAATGCAGCTATTGAGGCGGCCAGAGCCGGAGAGGCAGGGCGTGGGTTTGCTGTTGTGGCTGATGAAGTGCGTAAACTGGCGGAAAAAACCATGAATGCCACGGAAGATGTGGGCATGGAGATTGGAAAAATTCAATCATTAGTTAATGATTCAACAAGAGAGGCAGAAGAAACTATAGGTCAGGTTTCCAAAAGCAGAGATCTTTCTGAAAAATCAGGTTCTTCATTGGAAGAAATTGTAATTCTTTCTAAAGATGCTTCTCAGCGGACACATTCCATAGCTGTTGCTG
>JBHEPK010000229.1:2480-2779 GCA_046260325.1 Desulfonatronovibrio sp. | reverse complement strand
ATGTAGAGCCACTTGGTTGATGACGATAGCTAATTCAAAAAGTTGAGGACCTGGTTGTACAATCGTTGAAAGCATTCTTCACAGGACGGGGCAGGAAAATGAAATCAGCAGGGCTAAAAAAAAGGACTAACGGTTTTGATTTGAATGAGGGCAGGACTGATACCCAGAGCCAAGAGCTGCTTGTCACTGAGGCCGCGTTTAATGAGTTTTATCATCCCGCGCTTTACTGGCCGATGTTCAGAGCCAGTATTCTGTCCAGGGCAAAAAAGGGCCTGCAGCAAACCCTGGGGCAGGGGTTG
>JBHEPK010000229.1:454-2470 GCA_046260325.1 Desulfonatronovibrio sp. | reverse complement strand
CCCAGAAGGATGCTGGAGAGAAATCTTGCCGGCGGTCTGGATATTATTGTTGATCCAGCCTGGATTACTCATTCAGTGCTTTTCAAAGATAAATGGACCAGACGCAGCCTGGGAAATTTTTTCATCTGGGACGGAGAGTGGGATCAGAGCATCAGAAGCATGGAAACCACCACTGCTTACAGACTTATGCAGGATCTCTGGGCCAAAAAAGATGATTTGACCAAAAGCAGTCGCTACCGCGATCTGATGGAAATGATTGACTCCGGCTCGGCTTATTCCTCATATTATAAAGGGGTATATCTCAATTCCAGGGAAAAGATCATCAAGTATCTGCAAATTTATGTTTCATTCATGGAGCAGATGGCCTGGAAGGGTTATGATCCGGGACTTGCTCCAGATCCCGTAGGTGTGGCTGTAAACAGAAAGGGCGGGCTGGTTAAGATCAACAAGGGCATGCACAGAATGGCCATGGCCAAGATTCTTGGCCTGAGCAGCATTACCGTCCGGGTCAGGGCAGTGCACAGAAATTTGTGGAACAGGGAAATCTCAGGATCTGGTGACTCCAGTCAGGGGCTTATCAGGGTTCTGCACACCCTGAGCCTTAATGGATCAGTTTGAACTGAATACTTTAACACGAAAAGAGATTTTTTGTGGCAAAAAATAATCAGGCTGCTCACTATGCAGGTTTATGCAGTAAAAGTCTGTAATGATTATTCCCTGGTCTTTGCTGAAACCTTAAAACATGCTTTGCCCAGTGAAATTCTCTTGGGTAAAAGTTGATTGTTTTCCCGAGAAAAAAATGATGCACAGAAAATTATACAAAATAAAGGTCTATGTCGGAGGATATTATGATCTTATCCGTTCAAGCATTCTGGGCAACAGGGAGCTTGAGGCCTGCCGGCATTTTTTTAAGAGCCTTGCCCCGGATATCCAGGAGGAGGTCAAGGCCAGGGTCAGCTATTACAACCGTTTGACCAATCCTTTTTCATCCTCTGGCCTGCCTTTTGAAACCGGTTGTTTTAAAAAAGGCAAGAGCACAAGCTATCACATAGATTTCAAACCCCTGATTAACTGTTTCCCCCCGGGGCTTCGTTTTGCAGTTTTGTTTGGAGATATCTGTTATGTTCCTGAACAGCCGTCTTTTATCAAAAGCAGACCTGTCAGTCAGGATCCTGATAACGCCAATTCAGTCCTTCTAAAGTTGAACAGAGCTCGGCATTACTACATATTTCCAGATAAAGTCCCCTTTCGGGACAAAAGAAAAACAGCTGTGTGGAGGGGCAGTTCCCACAAAGCCAAGCGTTTGGATTTTGTCAAGGCCCTGTATGACAAACCCTGGTGTGATGTGGGCGATGTGCACAAAAAATCTCTCGGCAAGCCCTACCACAAGGAATTCATGAGTGTGCCCAGGCAGCTTGAGCACAAATATGTTCTTAGTGTTGAGGGCAATGATGTGGCCAGCAACCTGAAGTGGATCATGGCCTCCAATTCCTTATGCATGATGTGCCGGCCTGAATATGAAACCTGGTTCATGGAGGGACTCCTAATCCCAGGGGTGCATTATGTGGAGCTTGAGCCGGACTATTCCGATCTCAGGGAAAAGATAAGCTATTATGATCGCTATCCTGAGAAGGCGGAACAGATAATCAGTCAGGCCAAAGCCCATTCAGCCCGGTTCAGCAATAAAGCCCTGGAAAGGCTTATTTCCCTTCTGGTCATGCAGAAGTATTTTGATCTATCCTCCTGACATGTTCACACTTCGCGTCTGACGCGAAGTGTGAACATGTCAGGAGGCAGTATGAAAAAGCAGGGCCCCGTCCATGAGAAAGTTCTTTTTCCAGTTCACTCGTATCATAGTAATTGACCTTGTACACCCTGTCCATTATGTCTTTCGCCTTATGATTAAAAGAATAAGGAAAACAATAAAGAGAAAAATAAAATCCCTGACCTATCCGATTACTACCGGGCTGGTAATTTTTCTGGGCTCTTTTTTCAGGAGGATGAGCTGGGAGAGGG
>JBHEPK010000229.1:0-382 GCA_046260325.1 Desulfonatronovibrio sp. | reverse complement strand
AACAGCCCTTTTACTGGGAGATTTTGTCTTTTATGTTTTGAGGATAAGGCGGAAGATGGTGGAAAAAAATCTTGCACATACATTTCCGGATAAGAGCCTGTCCGAAATCAGGAGGATAGCCCGCAAAGTATACCAAAATCAGGCAATGAACATTATTGAAATGCTGCGTATCCCATTGATCGAGAATAAGGTCCATGCCAGGGAACTGGTTGAAATTCGCATAGACGATCATCTGCGGCAAAGGATTGTCCAGCAAAAAGGAGCTGTCCTGTTCTCCGGACACCTTGGAAGCTGGGAACTCATAGGTTTCTGCACGGCCATGCTTCTGGGGCCTCTTAATTCCATAGTCAAGCCCATCAAAAACAAGCCCCTTGATAAGTAC
>JBHEPK010000228.1:436-2816 GCA_046260325.1 Desulfonatronovibrio sp. | reverse complement strand
GAGGGACATGAAGTTAAGACAGCGGCCTATGGTCAGGAAATTGTCCTGTCTATTCCCAAAAATATCATTCTCCTGCAGAAACTTGAAGAGGAACTGAAGGAAATTGTCCTAAAAATTCCGGGAGTTAAAAAAGTGAGTACTGAACTAAGCAGTGATTTTCCAAAAAAACGTTTTATAAATGAATCCCCAAAATCAGAAAACAAACTGCTGCTGGTGGATGATGAGCGTGAATTTGTTCATAGAAACCTGTTGATATAGACAAACTGACCAGCCTTATCCACAAGTTAAAAGAAAAAAATCAAAGCAGTGAGCACAGTGAGTGATGGATATTAAATCCCTGCTATATAAATTCAAACCCAGATTCTGGGATGAAGCCAATCAGGCTGACCTTCCTGAAATATTCAGCTATAGAAGAATTTGGAAAATGACTGTCTTCTGCCTGTTTTTTATATCCATAACCCCCCTGCTCCTGCTGGCACTTATGGAGCATAATCTCAATAAGAAAGCCATTCAGGCTGAAGTATCATACCCTGTACTGCGCCTTGTTTCCAATACTGCTTTGAGTGTGGGGACTTTTTTGCAGGAAAAAAAATCTCTTTTGAATTTTATTGTTGAAAGCAATAACTTCCATGACCTGACCGATTCAAATCACCTTGAAGAACTATTAAGTGATATAAATAATTCTTTTGGTGGATTTGCCGATCTCGGAGTGATTGATTCCAATGGCATACAGGTTTCTTATACTGGTCCTTTTGACTTTATGGGTAAAAATTACAGTCAACAGGAATGGTTCACTGAAGTTGTAGAAAAAGATGTCTATATCAGCGAGGTTTTTAGGGGTTACAGAGATGAACCTCATTTTATAATCGCCCTGAAAAAATATCTCTCTTCAGGGAATTGGTTTATTCTAAGAACTACCATCGATACTGAAAAATTCAATGACCTTATTCAGTCCCTTAATGTCAGAGCATCCACTGATGTTTTTCTCGTTAATCAAGAGGGAATCCTCCAAACCTGCAGTGTTTCTCATAGAAGTGTCCTGGAAAAGATAGATCTGAACCTTCCCGAACTTGGCCCAAGTCCTTCCATACAGAAAATTTCCGATTCATCAGGAGTCCAAAAATTTCTTGGGTACGCCAAAATTGATCAAACCCCTTTCATAATTATGATCGTGAAGGATCAAAAAGAACTAATGGAGAACTGGTGGACAATGCGCATGGAGCTCCTGGGCTTTATGATCATAAGCATTACCAGCATTCTTCTCGTAATTCTAAGCGTAGCTACCTATCTTGTGAGTCGAATTTATGAATCTGATTTAAAGAGAACCTCAGCCCAGCACAAAATAGAACATACAAACAAAATGGCTTCCATTGGCCGGCTGGCAGCAGGAGTAGCCCATGAGATCAATAACCCTCTGGCAATTATCAATGAAAAAGCTGGTTTGTTAAAAGACCTTTTCACCTACTCAAGCACGTACTCAAAAGATGACAAACTTAATAAGATTGCTGATTCAATAATCAGTTCTGTCCAGAGATGCAGCGCTATTACCCGCAGATTGCTGGGTTTTGCAAGGCATGTTGATGTAGTCTGGCAAAAGGTGAGAATTGATGAAGTTATCAGGGATGTTCTGGAATTTCTGAACAAGGAAGCTTTATACAAAGGCATAGCAATAAACTTTGAAGTTAAAGGTACCCCCCCTGAGTTAGTAAGTGATCAAGGGCAGTTGGAACAGGTTTTTTTGAATATCATCAATAATGCATTTGCAGCTATTAATGATGAGCAAGGCAAAATCCGTGTACTTGTCTCCTCTGATGAAGATCACATCCGGGTCAAGGTTACTGATAGCGGATGCGGAATATCTGAAGAGAATCTCAAAAGAATCTTTGAACCTTTTTTTACGACTAAGCATGAGCAGGGCACAGGACTCGGACTGTCAATAACATACGGTCTCGTTAAAAAGTTGGGTGGTGAGATTCACGTGGAAAGTGAGCAGGGCAAAGGAACTTCATTTACTGTAGTTCTCCCCAAGGACTTTAATCCTGAAAACTCGGACAGAAAAGAGTGTACACCTTAACACGCTGTTAAATATTGGCCCTGTTACTCATATAGTTGAAGAGCCAAGAGGAGGTCTGTTTTGAATATTTTGCTGGTGGACGATGAGGCAGAATTGGCTTCTGCCATGGCCGAACGCCTCAACCTAAGAGGAATAAATGCTGATTACGCTACATCCGGAGATCTGGCTCTCAAGCAAGTGCGGCTGAAAAATTATGATCTGGCAGTGCTGGATGTAAAAATGCCTGGAATAAGCGGTCTGGATTTATGGAAACTCTTGAAAAAAGAGTGTCCTCAAATGAAATTCATCTTTCTTACAGGCCATACT
>JBHEPK010000228.1:0-426 GCA_046260325.1 Desulfonatronovibrio sp. | reverse complement strand
TTTTATCTTTTGAAACCGATCAGCTTTGATGTTTTGCTGGAAAAAATTACCGAATCATTATCAGGTGCTGAAAAATAAGGAATCAACCATGCGTGAAGATGAATGGGAAAAATGCTATGTTCAAGGGCTTGCTTTTTTTGGTCGCATTTCAGCCAATATTTCCCACGAAGTTAAAAACCATCTCGCAGTAATAAACGAACTCGGCGGTCTACTTCAGGATCAGAGTCTCATGCCCGGCGAAAAGGACAATATTGCTCCTGCCAAAATTCAGGGAGTAGCCGACAATATCGTCAGCCAGGTAATCCAGTGTGACAAAGTAGTTAAGGCCTTTAATTATTTTTCTCATAGTGTTGATCGAACCATTACCTCTGTGGATCTTAATGAATTTGCTGAAAAAATGGTGGCCATAACCAAGCGCTTAGCCAT
>JBHEPK010000227.1:0-2823 GCA_046260325.1 Desulfonatronovibrio sp. | reverse complement strand
GTCCAGAGCTGCTTCTAAGGCTGTATAAGCGGTAAAATAAATATTGCCTCTGGAGCTGAATTCATCCAGGTTTACCTTGGCCCAGTGACCGTCTTTTCTGCGGGCGATAATGCTTTTGAGCTCATCAATATTATATTCCGGATCATTTACCAGTTTTGAGCGCAGGGAGCGAACCAGACAGCGTTCCACCTGCTCAAAGGTCATAATGTCCTTGAGCTCTGTCATGTCAAACTTCTCAAGCTGGCTGTCTAAGTTCAGATCAGCAGCAGCCTGAGCAGACAACTGTCCGTACTTCATGTAATGACCCAGGTGTGATCTCCATTGAGAAACAAATACTGAAACATTGGCTGCAAGCCCCTGCTCTTCAAGTATGAAATGTTTCAGAGAATCCGGCAGTTCCTTGCGCAGCCCCCCGGCCAGGTCAGTGATAAGAACACGGATGAGCAGATCATAAAGGCCTTGTTTCTGGGAGTGGTAGCCAAAAGTCCTGGCCATCTCATCCCAGAAGAATTCATCAAGGCCAAATTTCTGGATCTCCTGCCAGGATGCCGGCTGGCTCCAGCACTCGGGTTCCTGTCCCTGACACATCTCCCCAAACAGATTTATGAGGATGTCAAAAAAAGAGGACTGCTCAGCCCTGACAAGAACAGTCAGCATTTTAAGGTCTAACTGGTTCTCCCGGTCATCAGGGGTGACCAGCTTTTTGAGTTTGGCAAACCTTTCTTTGTTGTCAAAAAACTTCCTGCGCCTGTTTAAGTGTTCGCGCATGGACTGGTTAGACAGACCCAGATCACCAAGGATCATACTTGCTCTGTCCGCACTGAAGACATAGCTGTACATCCGGATATCCATAAGCCAGTCCTGATCCGGTTCAGGTGGGGCATAAGGGGCATAAAGCAGATATTTGTGGCTTTGATCACCCAGTTCAATTCTTACCTTGATCTCAAGCTGACTGGAGTTTTTCAGGTTAATCCTGTCCACATCACCAAGAGAAAGGTCCGGCACTACCTGGGTAAATTCCTGATCAGGATCAAACCAGAACACAATCCTCTGGTCCTCTTCATGGAATAGCTGGTTCAGGCTGTCAGTTATGCGGTTGATATTCATTTTTTAATAAGGCTGAAGGTTGGAAGGCTGAAGACTGAAGGTAAGAAAGGGAAAACAAGGCTGAAGACTGAGGGGAAAGACAGGGCTTAATAATGGATGAAAACACTTTATAATTCCTTTTCTTGCAGTATAACGTTCATGACATCTTCAAGGCTGGTTTCAGATGAAGGCTGAATATTTTTCTGAATTTTAACATGCTTATGATGGGGGAAACTGTCCACTCTTTTATGGTGCGGGGCATTGTCCCATCCCACAATCAGTTTGTTGTCACTTGAAAGCCAGTAATAACTGTATTTAACCAGTTTGCCTGATTTCCACAGTTCGGTCACTCTCAGATTGCTTTTATTATTAAAGAAAATTGTCAGCCTCAATGCGCCTTCATCAAGCTCTATGGGGATAATCTTACTGACCAGGTTTCTGAATTTTTCTTCAATATCAAGCAAACGATCGTGGGCCGTCATTATCGGTAAACCCCGTATGCTGCTATTGACTCCAATTCCCTGACTTTATTCTCTGTGTTGATAGCTTCGTCAGTCCAGTGGTGCCACATGATGTAATCTTCGTGCATGTCAATGTCAGCATCATCAGGAAGGCCCCTGGCTTCCAGAACGTCCAATTTTGTCTGATATTTTTCTTCAAAGAAGCGAACCTTACTTTCAGCCAGAAAAAGCCTTTTTTTCAAGTCAGAAATTCGCATAGCCACACCATGAGTGATGACTGCTGTTTTTTCTTCCTGGGTAAGGGATAAAAACCGGCTTTCAATATTTTCTTCAACACTTGATGCTTGTTCCATCATACTACCACCTGATAAAGTATATTATTTTCTAATTGAAGGCTGAAGGGTTAGTAGTAAGGCTGAAGGTTGGAAGGCTGAAGACTGAAGGTAAGAAAGAGAAAACAAGGCTGAAGGGAAATAATAAGACTTCAGCCTTCTCCCCTTCCCCCTCTCTTCCTTCAGCCTTACTCCCAGCCTTACTTTGTCTTCCTCAACGAACATATCAGTCCATTAAGCACTTTTTCAGTTTCAATCAATAATTTTTCGCAATCAACAGACATGCTCTCTTCACAATAATTTAATCGTACTGCAAGAGAAAATTGATATCGTAGTTCACGTAAAGAACCAAAAGCTATTTCTAAAAACCTGAGATAATCGGCCTGGCTGAAACGGGCACAACCTTCCACAATATTTGATGGGACGGAGATGGCAGCCCTTCGCATTTGAGATGTCAGGCAATAGATTTCTTCCCTGGGAAAACTTGCAGTCAACTTGTATATCGACAAAGCAACCTCATCTGCCAGTTCAAAAGCTCTGAGTTTAGTATGGTCTCTCACTTTGCACCCTCATTCTTCTTTCTTACCTTCCGCCTTTCAACCTTTCGCCTTCAGTCTTCAGTCTCTCTTCCTCTTCCTTCAGCCTTTTCTCTTTCAGCCTCCAGCCTTTCCTCCAATACATGGGCAGGGACTTCTGTAACTTTTCCATTTTCCCAGACAACTACCGGGGTGCCATACAACTTGGCCCTTTGGATAACTTTATACGAAGATTTAAGAAAAGCAGCATCAGCCTCTTTGACCATAGACATTTGGCTGTCATTATCCATTGTGGGACTCCCTGGAGATTATCCTGTAAATATCAGGTTTGAGTATTTTGATTCCACCGTTTTCCTCGTGAACCACAAGCTGAGGAGGAAGAAAAGATGCATTGTATATGCTCAGAAC
>JBHEPK010000226.1:0-2827 GCA_046260325.1 Desulfonatronovibrio sp. | reverse complement strand
GCCCTGCTGCAGCAGATCGTCCAGGCAGGGGTCCTGGTCAACGCCCAGGGCGATATCCTTTACCTGCACGGCCGCACCGGCCAGTACCTGGAACCCGCCCCCGGGGAGAGCATAACCAGCAATATTTTGAAAATGGCCCGGGAAGGGCTGCACCGCGACCTGGTTATCGCCTTGCGCAAAGCCGTAAAGGCCGGAGTAAACGTTAGCTGCCCCGGGCTGCAGGTCAAGACCAACGGGGACTTCACCACAGTCAACCTCACCGTCCGACCCGTGACCGCCTCGCCCGAGCAATCACTTTACCTGGTCATTCTGGAGCAGGCCCAGGAACCCGTGATCAGTGATACATTATCTGCAAGCAGTGAGCAGGACGGCAAGCCGTCTTCAGAGACGGTCAAGGATGCCGACACCTGCATCGCCGCGCTCAAGCAGGAGCTGCGGGACAAGGAGGAATATCTTCAGACCACCACCGAAGAACTGGAGACCTCCAATGAAGAGTTGAAATCCTCCAATGAGGAGATGCAATCCATAAACGAAGAGCTGCAGGCCACTAACGAGGAACTGGAAACTTCCAAGGAGGAGCTGCAATCGGTGAACGAAGAGCTGGCCACGGTCAACTCAGAGTTGGAGGCCAAGGTGGCTGACCTGTCCCGGGCCAACAACGACATGAACAACCTGCTGGCCGGAACCGGTATTGCCACGGTCTTTGTGAATCACCAGCTGCGCATCCTGCGTTTCACCCCTGCCGCCACCAATATCATCAATCTGATCCAGAGCGACATTGGCAGACCTGTAGGGCACATAGTTTCCAACCTGCCCGGCTACGACAAGCTGACCGAGGACATCCAGGCTGTGCTGGACACCCTGATCCCCAAGGAGACTGACGTGCAGAGCGCTGAGAGCCGCTGGTACGCAATGCGCATCCAGCCTTACCGCACCATGGATAATGTCATTGAGGGAGCGGTGCTTACCTTTGTGGATGTTACAGAAGCGCGGCAACTGCAGGCGGCGCTGCAAGAGAGTGAGGAGAAATACCGCGCGCTGTATGCTGAGATCACGCATACGCAGTTAGAAAAAAGTCCGGCCGATAAAAATAAGGGAGAAGAAGATCTATGAGCGACAAGAAGAATGATCCCAGGCAGGAGCTTGCAGACGCGGCAGAACTGCGCAAACGGGCCGAGGAAAGAGCCGAAGCCATGAAGCTTATCTTCCTGTCCAGAGGGCACGACCGTGTGCCGCGTGGTGTTAAACGACATCACAGAGCGGAAATAGTCTGCGGAACGTATCCAAAATCAAAAACTTTTGCTTCACGCCAAACAGCAAGCAGAAGCAGCCAATCGGGCTAAGTCAGAATTCCTGGCCAATCGGAATAGAGAGCATATAACTATGGCATTGAATTTCTGACCAAAGTCAAGAAAGTGTTAGTCCAGAAGCATGCAGAAAATTGACTTGAAATAAATTGATACTATTTTATGAAAACAATTTTCAAAAATTAATTCAATTCGTATTTAAAAATTTCGCAACGGAGATACAGTTCTTATGACTTCTAAAAGTTCATTTTCAACCCCAGAGAAACTTTCAGGCTTTGAAAATTTTGATTGTCAGGTTATTCTTGATAATGTGCCAATAGGAGTTTTCTGCTCAACTTATGATGGTCGATATATTTATGTTAATAATGCATTGGCTGATATGTATGGTTATAAAAACCCCCAGGAAATGATTCAGGAAATTAGTGATATCCCCACTCAAATTTACGTTGATCCAAAGGACAGGAAGAATTTTCTGCAAATGCTTGAAGAACATGATGAGGTTGTCAACAATGAGTGCAGACTTATGCGCAAGGACGGCAAACAGATATGGGTTTCCAGTAATGTTCGCACAGTAAGAGACAGCAGTGGAAAAATCATTTTTTATCATGGTTTTTCTCAGGATATCAGTCACCAGAAACTTTCAGATCAGAGGCTACAGAAACAGATAAGGCTTCTTAACGGATTCCTGGATAACGCTCCGGACATAATGAGCATTAAAAAATCCGACTTATCTTTGATCAGATATAACAAAGCAGGATATGATTTTCTGAGGATTTCCCCGGAAGAAGCACACGGTCGAAAATGTTATGAGCTTTTAAACAAAAAATCTCCCTGTCCAAATTGTGCCAGCCTTGATGCAATTAAATCCGGAAAACCTGTCCACAGGGAAAAATATGTCCCTGAAATTGACACCTATTTTGACTGCAGGGCCAATCCAGTTATTTCTGATGATGGTCAAAATATATATATTGTAGAATTAATCCGGGACATCACTGAAAAGAAAAAAGCTGAGCAGGAAATTTCCAGGGTAAATAGAGAACTTGAGCAGACGCTAAGTGAAAAAGACAATTTTTTATCTATTCTGGCCCATGATCTGCGCTCACCCATATCAGGGTTGAAAAGTATGACCTCTATTTTGAGTAAATCCATGGAAATGCTATCCAGAGATGAGCTTTTGAAAATGGCGGAAATAATGAAAAATTCTGCTGAAAATATCTATGATCTTCTGGATAACCTTTTAAACTGGTCCATGCTGCAAAGAGGTGTTTTGAGTTATGAGCAGGAGCAAATCCATCTTGACCAGATTGTTGATCAAAATATCAGGCTTTTTTACGACCAGGCTGTAGCCAAAGACATTGAAATAACTTCTGAGGTAAAAGCGGATATTAAGGTTTTTGCAGATGTTAATATGATTAGGTTAATCCTGCGTAATCTCATATCCAATGCAGTAAAGTTTACTCATGAAGGCGGTAAGATTTATATCTCAGCCCAGAAGCAGGATTCAATGGTCAAAATAGCGG
>JBHEPK010000225.1:0-2847 GCA_046260325.1 Desulfonatronovibrio sp. | reverse complement strand
CAGATTTTACAGGGTGGAGGGAAAGGTGATTTCAGGTAAAAAAAGAGGCGGCCCCCTTCTGGGTTTTCCCACTGCCAATATTCTTCTTGAAGATGAGTTGTTTCCCCAAACAGGGGTATATGCTGTCTGGGCTGAAATTAAGGATAAAGTCCTGCCTGCAGTGGCCAATATCGGCTACAACCCTACATTTGGCAACGATTACCTTTCCGTAGAAGTTCATCTTTTTGATTTTAAAGATAATATTTATGATCAGCCTGTTGGGGTGCATTTTGTCCAGAGACTGCGCTCAGAGATAAAGTTTTCCGGGATAGATGAACTTAAAGCACAGATAGAAAAAGATTGTTTTCTCGGCAGGGAAGTACTCTCAGCCCCGGAGGCGATGCTTGCCTGAATCTGTTGAGTAGTTTTCATCCGGAAACGGGTCTTTTTCAATATGCTGTTAGAGTTTCGTGCTTTGAGCAAAAAATGTTAGTAACAAGTTGAATTTTTCTGAAATACGGTAACTATCAGTTTAAGATGGGTGATAGATACCAACATATTTGAATGATAAGGAATGTATTAATGATCTCAGACACACCTTCCAAAAACGGGCTGAAAGACAGGCTTGAATACCTTGGCAAGTTATTGATTGAACATAAGGCCTTTGATGTATTGCCTATAGATGTCAGTGTCTATTCCAGCGCCTTTGAGGGAATTATTGTTGCTTCATCCATGGGCAATAGACATTCCAAAGCGCTGGCAGACCATGTTTTAGAAAAGATTAAAGAAAACAGCATGGAATATCTGGGTATGGAAGGCTACCAGGAAGGCGAATGGATACTCCTGGATCTCAACGATATTATTGTTCATGTTTTTATTGAAGAGACACGAAAATTTTACAACCTTGAAGGGTTCTGGACCCGAGGTAAAAAAATTGAACTCGAAACATAAGGGAGGCAGAAATGGCTGATGCTCAAAAGAACCCGATTTTACTTCTTATCTTAGATGGATGGGGCATTGCTCCCAAAGGTTCAGGCAATGCCATTTCTCAGGCCGAGACTCCCAATTTAGAATATATTGTTCAAAATTATCCTGCAACAAGCCTCAAGTGTTTTGGTCCGCACGTGGGTCTTCCTGAAGGCCAGATGGGAAATTCTGAAGTAGGCCATCTGAACATTGGAGCCGGACGGGTTGTTTATCAGGACATAATGAGAATAAATCTGGCCATAGAAAAAAATGAGTTGTCCCAGAACCCCAATCTACTTGAGCTCTTTGCCAATATCAAGCCAGGAGGCAGTCTGCACCTTATGGGGCTGGTATCAGATGGCGGGGTACACAGCCTTCAGACCCATCTGCACAACTTAGTCACCATTGCCAGAGATAAAGGAATTACAAGATTGTTTGTGCATTGTTTCCTTGATGGGCGTGATACATCCCCAACCAGCGGTGCAACATTTGTGGCTGAGCTGCAGAATCATCTTGAGATGACTGGAACTGGAAAAATTGCCTCAGTTTCCGGGCGATATTATGCCATGGATCGTGATAAACGCTGGGAACGGACTCAGCTTGCGTATGACGCTTTGACCAGCGGTCTTGGCCCCGAATCAGATGATCCTGTCAAGCTGATCAAAGGGTCCTATGAAAACGGCATAACAGATGAATTTGTAAAACCCCACGTCATTGTTGACGAACACGGAGTCCCATGTGCAACTGTTAAAGACGGCGATGGAGTGATCTTTTTCAACTTCAGGGCAGACCGGGCCAGACAACTTACCAAGGCACTTTCTGAGCCTGATTTTAAAGAATTCCCAAGGGCTGTCTTCCCCCGTGTGCATATGGTCACCATGACCAGGTATGAAAAGGATTTTGATATTCCAGTTCTTTTTCCTCCGGAAAAGATGAAAGATATTCTTGGGGAAGTTATATCCTCCAAGGGCCTTACTCAGCTGCGCCTGGCAGAAACAGAGAAATACGCCCATGTTACTTATTTCTTTAACGGCGGATCAGAAACTCCATTTCCAGGGGAAGAGCGAATTCTTGTGCCATCACCGAGAGATGTGCCCACGTATGACCTTAAACCTGAAATGAGTGTTTATGAGGTTACTGACATCCTGGTTGAGAAAGTCAATATGGATGCTTTTAATCTTTATGTCTGCAATTTTGCCAATTTGGATATGGTGGGTCATACAGGAAGTATTCCTGCTACCATTAAAGCCTGTCATGCAGTGGATGAGTGCGTGGGCAGGGTAATGAGTGCTATATTGGAAAAAGGCGGATATATTCTGCTCACAGCGGATCATGGCAATGCGGACGATATGCTGGGGGAAGATGGTAAAGTAAAAACTTCTCACAGCCTTAACCCGGTTCCACTGGTACTTATCAGTAATGACGCTGCAATGGCTGAAAGGTTTGGTAGGGAAGGAATTCTTGCAGATATTGCCCCAACTATTCTGGATATGTGGGGCCTCAGCAAGCCAGAATTAATGAGCGGCCATACTCTGATTGCAGATTGATGGCCGTGTTTATCATAGTTTTTCAGGAGTAATTAAATATGGCAGAACAAAAGTTTATCAGCCCTGTGAGGCCGGTGGGCATGGAGCTTGTTATTCTCTATCCCTGTCCGTACTGCGGGCGAAATGTTCCTCTTCTGGCTCCCATGGAGCCGTCAATGGGCAATTGTGATTTTTGTAAAAAACAGTTTCCGCTTGTGCCCATAGACAATACTACTGTCCAGTATATCAAGCTTATTCTGAATAATGGCCAGGCTGCCATTGATCCGGAATACGTTTAACAGTCTGTTGAAAATCTCCCAATTGCCGCGTCGCTGCAAAAAGCTCAAACTCTTACGTATCATAAATACGCCGCGAC
>JBHEPK010000224.1:0-2858 GCA_046260325.1 Desulfonatronovibrio sp. | reverse complement strand
CCCTTATCATCGCTTCTTTTTGCTATTTCAATATTCAGATAGTATTGTCTCCTGTTCATGAGTAATTCCCTCAACTCTTCCTGATACTGTTCCACCTTTTCCTGAAATTCTTCAGCATCCATATCCAGGTCAGCTGGTATTTCCTCGTCACCCTGGTCAGCAGGTTCTGCCTCCTGTAACGACCCTTCGTCCATTTCCTGTTCCTGTCCCGGTGTTTCCACTGGCTCAGGAATATCTGTATCAGTTATTTCCTTTACCTGGTGCTTGGGGTATCCAGCCTGGCCTCCGTACTGGTAAAACATAATCCAGCCGTTTTGTTCCCAGAAATGATTGGTTACCACATATTTCCCGCTGTTAAGCTCGATGCGGTAGCCTGCAAAGGACTGGGCAGACAGGCTGAGCAGGAAAAAGATCAGTAAAAAAATAACAATTTTTTTCATACTTTTCCGCTATGGTTTTGGGATTTCAATGTAAATCCTTGTGCCGTGTCCTTCCTCAGAATCTATCCACATCCGGCCATTAAAATGCTTAGTGACACAGTAAGCCTTGGTCAAACCGAATCCTCCGCCCATGGTCTGTCTATCCCGGGCGTTGGAAGCTCTGAATCCGAAATCAACAACCTTTTCAAGTTCCTGCTCAGGAATGCCTATTCCTGTATCTTCAACAGCAAAATGCAGGCGCTGCTCATCTTCGAGAAGACCGGCAATGACATTGCCTCCAGGGGAGGTATATTTGCGGGCATTGGCTATGAGGTCGCGCATGGCGTCCTGAAAAACAGGGGGCATGTTCACACTTTTATTGTCTATGCTTTTAAAATCAAGATGAATAAAATAGTCATTTTTTTTCCGGGCAGCAACATTATATACAAAGCGGTATTTTCCCTTGCTGTTTTTTTCAATGGCTGCAAATACATCGATAAAGTTCTGTGTTAATTCTTTGAGATCATGGTTCTTCCATTTCCCGGGTTCTTTATATCTGACCAATATCTCCATGGCCCTGACTTTAAGGATATTTAAAACAGATTGAATGTTGTCCAGAGATTCAAGGGCATCAGGTTCTTCTTTGAGTTTAGGAAATGTAACTATAAGTTCCTGAACTTTTTTGTTAATGTAATCAATATGGTTGTCGATATTTTCAGCACACTCAACCACTTTGTCGGCCTGGGACAGTCCATCCTTGATTTCAAGACAAAGTTTAACGCAGTCCTTCATGGAACTTTGGTCGTCCGAGAGCATTTCAAGAATTTGCAGTTCTCCTGAAATAATATTTATGATATTGTAAAAACTGTGCATGTCCAGCATAACGACTTTCTGGGGACTTACAGGAATATCTTTTTTTATCTCAATCTGCATAACTTATCCTTGAGTAGTATTTTTCAAATTTCATATTCAACAGGTCTGTTTATTTTTGCATAATTATCATGAATGTCAAAGTTAAAATTCTCAGTCACAAGTTCTACAGAAATTTATGATTTCAGCTGTGCTTGACTTTTCAGTTTTCATAAGGGAAGAGTAAAAATTTATCACAAATTGAGGAGTATGCTATGCCAGTACTGGTTGTAAATGTAGATCATATAGCTACCATTAGACAGGCAAGACTGGGAATTGAACCTGATCCAGTAACTGCCGCACATATGGCAGAGATTGCCGGGGCAAGAGGGGTAATTGTACATCTGCGTGAAGACCGCAGGCATATACAGGACAGGGATGTGGAGCTTTTAAAGGCCACCTTGAAAACAAATCTTCATTTTGAAATGGCTGCCACGGATGAAATGCAGAAGATAGCCTTGAAAACATCTCCATATATGGTTTGTCTTGTTCCGGAAAAGCGCGAAGAATTAACCACTGAAGGCGGGCTTAACTGCGTGGGCCGCGAAGACTTTTTCAAAGATTTTCTATCACCCTTTCATGAGGCAGGAATCAGGAGCAGCCTTTTTATTGATGCTGATCCCCGCCAGATAGAGGCAGCAGCCAAAGCTGACACTGAATATGTTGAGATTCATACAGGGCATTATGCTGATGCAGCTGATTACCGCCAAAGACAAAAAGAACTGAATAAAATTATTCAAAGCATCAGCCATGCACAGGAACTTGGACTCAAAGTAAATCTCGGACATGGTCTTAATTATCAGAATGTATATGGATTTCAGAATGTCAGCGGAGTTAAGGAATTTTCCATAGGCCACAGCATTATTTCCAGGGCAGTTTTTACGGGAATGAACGAGGCAGTTAAAACCATGGCAGTTATTATTCATAATTTTGTGGATTAGTTTCCGGAAAGAAAGACTTCCCGGATGGAAAGGAATTAAAGTCCTGCAGGAATAGATGATGATAATTGGATTGGGACTGGATCTGGTGGAAAAAGACAGAATAGCTGGCATTTATAACAGGTATGGACTGAAATTTGCCCAAAAGATCCTGACTTGTCAGGAATTGGAAAAGTTGCCTGATAATCCCTTAGACTATCTAACTTCCAGGTTTGCTGCAAAAGAAGCAGGAGTAAAGGCCCTTGGAACAGGTTTTTCACAAGGGATCACTCTGAATCATCTGCAGATTTTAAATAACAGTCAGGGCAAGCCTGAGCTCAATTTTTCAGGTCCGGCCAGGGAGCGCTCCCTGGAAATGGGAGTTGATAAAATTCACCTGACAATAAGCCATGGCCGGGATACTGCTGCAGCTGTTGTAATCCTTGAAAGGGCCGGCTGGTAAGGACTTTTTAAACACTTGGTTAACAGACTGTTGAAAATCTTCCAATTGCTGCGTCGCTACAAAAAGTTTAAACTTTTACGTATGCTAAATACGCTGCAACCTTAAACTTTTTTTGCTCCTTGCACTTGGAATTTTTGAACAGTCTGCTGG
>JBHEPK010000223.1:0-2867 GCA_046260325.1 Desulfonatronovibrio sp. | reverse complement strand
AAACTTCCTGCAAAAATTTATTTTTGGCAGACGCATCACCGAGTTCTTATCAATGTTTAAAACAGATCCCTCAACAGGCTCAGCTGCTGAATCAGCAACAAAAAACAAAACTCAGGACCTGGATCCGGAAGAATATCTAATCTGTAAAGCCTGCAGCACCGTCATCACCAGCAAAAGCCTGGCTGTCTCCATAAATGACTCACACCGTCATGTATTTGTTAACCCCCACGGACTTGTCTTTGAAGTAAGATGTTTTTCAAAAGCCATGAACATCTCAGGCCTTGGCCCCATCACTTCTGAATTCAGCTGGTTTCCCGGATATTCATGGCAAGCTGCCCTTTGCACTGTCTGTCAGACCCATCTGGGCTGGAGCTACCAGTCAAAGGACAATGAGATATTCTTTGGATTTATTTCAGACAGACTTATCGCCAAAAGTCAGCACTGATCATTCTCCCACTAAGGGCAGAGGATTAACAGCTTCTCCAAGCACATACACTCCAAAATGAAGATGCGGACCGGTAGATCTTCCTGTCATTCCTACCAGGCCAAGTACATCTTCTCTGGAAACATACTCATCCTGATTAACCTGAATTTCACTTAAATGCATGTAAACAGTCTGTAAGCCAAGACCATGGTCAACAATTACTGTTTTACCTCCATAATAAAAATCCCCTGTAAGAGTGACTTTTCCGCTATCCATGGCCTTGATGGGTGTGCCTTCCGCTCCTCTGAAATCCACTCCCCTGTGAGGAGATCTTGGCTGATCATTAAGAAATCTGCGTACCCCGAAAAGAGAGCTTACCCCACCTGATACCGGCCGCACAAAATCCCCTGACCAGAAACGCTCATTTCCCATGGCATTCAGGGCCCTGACAATCTTTTCCCGCTCCCTGACAATCCGGTCAATAACTTCCTGTGGAGGGGTGACCATAGATTCAGGCAAGGTCAGATGCTGTTCGGGATAATCCTTTTCTTCCACGCTGACAGTGTAATCAGAACTGATAGTTCCATCTTGAAGCTCAAAAATAAGCTCAAGTGGAAATTTTCCAGTATGATCAAGCCCCGCCCCAAGGAGAATCTTCTGCGTGCCTGGAAGATCAGCAGGATACTTTACTGCCCTGCCCATCCATTTGACATGAATGGAACTTACATCCTTTTCTGAATTTATCTCCACCCAGAAAGGCTCACCCTGAGCAATGTCCCGGGGTACTACAACACTGACTGCTCCAGCACTGCCTGGAAAAAACAGACAGATAAAAATAAGAATACCAAAAAACTTCTTCATTTAACCTCCTGATAAATCTTAAAAATATTTCATCTGTTCACCATATTTTCCCTCTAAGCACGATAAACAGTTAAAAAATGTTCCCGTCCTATAACATTAAAGCAATGGGCTGAAAATCTTCACCACACCTTCGGTCATCCTTTTGTACAAGGGTCTGCTGAACCAGAATTCCGGTCTGACCTTGGTGGAATGTCCTCTATAGCAATCCTGCAGCATTTTGAGATTATAAATAAATTCCGGTTCAAAAATAATCATCACCAGCTCAATATTCAGATAAAAGGAACGAATGTCAAAATTAGCTGATCCCACAATGGCCATATCATCATCAACAGTCATGATCTTGGTATGGAGCATTCCTTCATTAAAAAGGTATACATTGCCTCCGTTTCGCAGGACTACCCCGCAAAAATAGGCACTGGCCTTATCCACCAGCCAATGGTCGCTTCGCTCCGGAACAATGATATCAACCTGAACACCTCTGGCCACAGCTAAGCGCAGAGCTGTAATAAGTCCCTCATTGGGAATAAAATACGGAGATGTAATGGAAATCTTGTTGGTTGCGGAATGTATGGACTGAATCAGAATATCCTGAAATCCTTCCGTGGGTTGATCCGGTCCGGTGGGGACAACCTGAATGGTTGCTCTGCCCTCTTTTCTGGCCTTGGGATAAAGATTCGGGAAATCAAGGACTTCATCTGTTTCGTAAAACCAGTCTTCAACAAAAACAGCCTGGAGCTGACGCACTGTGGGACCTTTTATCCTGACCATAACATCATGCCACTGCCCGGCTTTTTTATGTCCAAAATCCGAATCTACAATATTCTGAGAACCAGAGTAACCTACCTGACCGTCAATAACAGCAAGTTTACGATGATTCCTTATGTCTAACCGTGAAAGTCTAAGCCTCAGAAGATTGGCTGGAAGGGCAGGATAGACCTCAACACCTTTACTGAGCATCCATTTGCCGAGTTCTGAAAACATACTCCTGGAACCTACTGCATCTGCCAGCACCCGGCAGGGAACTCCCCTTTGAACCGCCTCTATTAGAGCGTCTGCCACCTGTTTTCCTTTTTCATCATCCCTGAAAATATAAAACAGAAGATGAACATGATCCTGAGCCTTTTTTATGTCAGCAATAAGAGATTCTATAAAATCATCTGTATCTGCAATCAAAGCCACTTTATTGCTTCCCAGAAGAGGCAGTCCACCATGTCTTTCAGCCAGTCCCACAAGCACCTGATAGTCATCATTTACCTGACATCCCTGGTAATTGGGGCATTCCAGATATTCTGAATTAATGCGGTGAAAATTGGCGTGATTTTTAAGTCTGCGGGAAAGTCTTGGCCGGCTCAGGCCATACTCACCAATCAATAGATAAGCTATAAGCCCCAGCCATGGGGACAAAAATATTACCGCTACCCATGCCAGACTGGTATTGGGGTCATCCTTACGCATGCCAATGATGGGGATCATGCAGATTCTAATGATCCATCCCCCAAGAGTCCAAAAAAGAGAATCAAATATCATATACCCCTCGCAAAACTCACCTTCTGCTGTCTATCAGTCTGTTGAAAATCTCCCA
>JBHEPK010000222.1:388-2883 GCA_046260325.1 Desulfonatronovibrio sp. | reverse complement strand
CCTCCTATGTCCACAAGAGCAACTCCGATTTCTCTTTCTTCCTCGGTTAGCACCGCTTTCGAAGACGCCAGTGCTTCAAGGACAATATCTGACACATCCAGACCAGAGCGATGACATGATCGAACTATATTCTGAGCACTGCTCACTGCTCCTGTAACGATATGAACCTTTACTTCAAGCCTTACTCCTGCCATTCCAAGAGGGTCGGCTATTCCTCTCTGATCATCAACTATATACTCCTGAGGAAGAATATGAATAACTTCCCGGTCAAGGGGAATGGCTACGGCTTTGGCAGCATCAATAACCCTTTCCACATCCCTGCTGTCTACTTCTCCACCCTTGACCGCAATAACCCCATGGCTGTTAAACCCTTTGATGTGGCTGCCTGCAATTCCGGCATACACAGCACGGATTTCACATCCAGCCATAAGTTCGGCCTCTTCAAGGGCTCTTTTAATGGACTGGACTGTCTGCTCAATGTTTACCACAACCCCTTTGCGAAGACCTGTGGAAGGACTTGTTCCAATCCCAACAATATCGACCCCGTCAGGGGACATCTCTCCCACTACCGCCGATATTTTGGTTGTCCCTAAATCCAGACCTACGATTAAATCAGGTTTAGCCATAAGTTCTTCCTTTTTTTTATGTTCACCAGACCTTTGCTCTTCATGAAAGCCTGATTCCTGGCAATATGATGACACTTACTTATTTTTTGCACTTTCTGTCTCATTAAGACACACCAAACTGCACACATAGTCTAATTTTTCTTAACACTGTGTTAAAAAAGTCCTTATTCAATTCCCAGTTAAATATCCTCAAATTCCACCCAGGAGTTGCGCCCTGCTACAATTATTTTTCTGGTCTTATCAGTATCTCCCCTGGACCGAAGATCACTCCATACAAGATTCAATCTCTCAGGGCCTGATCTTAATGCAGAGCTGTCTAAGACTATATTCAATTCATAACTATCTATTCTCATTTCCAGAGATCCTGAATTTTTAAGCCTTATCCATGAAATATCCTGAAGGGAAAAGGGAAAGGTCCTGTTTTCTATCAATTCTACCAGGGCCTGCAGATCTGAAGACCTACTTTCACCTTCAATAAATAGTACAGGTAGAGATACATATCTGCCTGGAGCAATATCCGTGATTACCCTGCCTCGTTCATCCGCATAACTGAGTCTATCTTCATCCTGTATCCAGAAATAAGCCTGCTTCTCATTAATATTAACAATAAGTTTATCTGGAAACTGCCTTTTCAGAGATACACTCTCAATCCATGGATTTGATTTAAGCTTTGAATGAAGCTCAGACATCCTCAATTGAAGCACATTTTCACCGGATTTAATTTCCATAAGCTCAGTTATCACCGAGTAGGTAAGCTGTCTGTTACCTGAAATTTCTATATCTTTTAAAACAAAGAACTCGCTGTTCATGGCCTTGTTATAACCATAGAGAATTGCGATACTTATAATCAGGATAAACCCAAGACTTAAGCCAAGAAGCATTGACACACTTACAAGTCTGAACAAAGCCACAAACATGCCCTTGATCAGTCCACCCTGTCCTGAACGTCTATACTTATTGGACATTGATTCTCTCTGTCCCATCCTGACTGTCGCACTATATGCCATCAGATGACCCTTACCTCGAGTTCCAGATTCACCTCAAATGACTCCAGAACCTTTTCCCTGGCTTGGTTTATCAACTCAAGGGCGTCCCTGCTCTGCCCCTGGTTTATATTCACCAGAAAGTTTGCATGTCTGTTTGAGAAACTCACTCCTTTTCTGGTTTTTCCCTTAAAGCCGGTCTTTTCTAACAAAAATCCGGCAGGAGGATGGCCCTCAGGATTTTTAAATACACATCCTGCTGTACTCTTCAAAACGGGCTGAGATTGCTTCTTCTTTTGATAGTTGTCGCGCATTCTGAGTTTTATCAGCTCCGGATCACTTTTCTTCAATGCAAAGCAGGAGTTAAGTATAATATACTGCTTACCTGCATATTTTAGAGAAAACTTTCTATAACCCTTTTCAATATCATCCTTGGAAAACTCTTTAATGCCATCTTCAGGAGTCCAGACCGTAACTTTCTCCACAAAATCCAGGGTTTCAGTCCCATACGAGCCTGCGTTCATGGCTATAGCCCCACCCAAGCTTCCCGGGATTCCTGTTAATCCCTCTAAGCCTGTGAGACCATGCCTTGCGCACCATCTCAAAAATGACGGCAGGGAAAGACCTGCATCCGCCTTCACCCTGACTGTATTTTCTCTTTCAAATAACGGTTCTGGATCATCTTTACCTGACCAGCATATAATGCATAGTTCTGAATTATTCTCCCCAAACAGAATATTGCTCCCCTTTCCAAGAATAAGAATATTTTCTCCAAGATCAGTCCAGATCATAGACAACTTGTCTAAGTCATGAAAATTTTGAGGATAAAAAGCCTTTCTGGCCATACCTCCCATTTTCAAGGTAGACATTTTACTAAGGTCAGGAC
>JBHEPK010000222.1:0-378 GCA_046260325.1 Desulfonatronovibrio sp. | reverse complement strand
CTTCAAGTTTATCAACACCATCCTCAAGGTCTTCCAGAAAAATCACATCCGTCTGACTGATCTGTTTAATTCCCTGGGCTAAGCTCTGAGCATTAACACCTGGTATGGGAGATTCTGAAGCTGGATATATTTCAGTGAGCAACAGGATATCTGCCTCAGCCAGAACTTTGCAGAAATCCCCAAAAAGTGCCTTGGTTCGGGTAAACCTGTGCGGCTGAAATAGAATTACCAGCCTGCGCTCAGGATAGCATTGCTTTGCGGTTTCAATGGTGGCCATGATTTCTGTGGGATGATGTCCATAATCATCAACAACCATTACCTGATTCCTGAGACCTTTGATTTCAAATCTTCTCCCGACACCTCCAAAAGACGCCAGAC
>JBHEPK010000221.1:2530-2910 GCA_046260325.1 Desulfonatronovibrio sp. | reverse complement strand
CGTTAGATCGTCTGTGATTGTTATGGCGAGTAAAGCTCGGCAATCTGGGCGCCGAGGTATCTTAACCCTTAAAACTTAAAACTTAACACTTAAAACTTAAAACTCTTCACTCTCAAAACAATATATGATTAGAATTAATGAAATATTAGACAAAGCTGCTGCGTATCTATCCGGGCCTGACCAGGCTCTGATCCAAAAAGCATATGTGTTTTCAGCTTCTGCCCATGCAGGTCAGATCAGGCTGAGTGGTGAGCCCTATTTGTCTCATCCCCTTGAAGTTGCCAATATCCTGGCGGATATGCATCTTGATGCGCCCACCATAGTTGCAGGTCTTCTCCACGATACAGTGGAAGATACCAAAGCCACCCTTGAAGAAGTAA
>JBHEPK010000221.1:0-2520 GCA_046260325.1 Desulfonatronovibrio sp. | reverse complement strand
GAAGTAAATGATCAGTTTGGTCAGGATGTAACCAAAATAGTCAACGGAGTAACCAAAATCGGCAAGATGAGCTTTGAATCCAAGGAAGAAGCTCAGGCCGAAAATATCCGTAAAATGATCCTGGCCATGGCAGATGACATCAGGGTGATCATGGTAAAACTTGCAGACCGGATTCACAATATGGGCACTCTGGAATATCAAAAGCCCATCAAGCAGAAAATGGTTGCCCAGGAAACAATGGATATTTATGCGCCTCTGGCTAACAGGCTGGGATTGTATCGCATAAAAATCAAGCTTGAAGATTTAAGCCTCAGATATATTAAGCCGGATGTCTATTTTCAGGTCGAGGAGGGGCTGAAGAAACATGAATATGTTGGTGAGCAGTATATTCAAAAGGTATCCAAATTCATTGAAGATGTTCTCAATAAAAACAGCATAGACGGAAAGATTTCAGGGCGACTCAAGCATATTTACAGTATTTATCATAAGATGATTCAACAGGGCCTTACTCTGGATCAGGTTTATGATGTTATTGCATTTAGAGTATTGGTGGGAACTATAAAGGATTGCTATGCTGTTTTGGGGCTGGTCCATTCTATTTGGAAGCCCGTTCCTGGTAGGTTCAAAGATTATATATCAATGCCCAAGGCCAATATGTATCAGAGCCTGCACACAACGGTTATCGGCCCTGACGGTGAGCGGGTTGAAATTCAGATTAGAACCATGGAAATGCATAAGATGGCTGAGTTTGGGGTAGCTTCCCATTGGAGATACAAGGAAGACGGAAAACTCAATGATAAGGATGCTGAAAGATTTTCCTGGCTCAGGCAGATTTTAGACTGGCAGGAAGAACTCAAGGACCCCAGGGAGTTCATGGCTTCACTGCGTTTTGATCTGTTTGAAGATGAGGTTTATGTTTTTACTCCGAGAGGGCAGGTAAAAGAACTTCCAGAGGGAGCTACGCCTATTGATTTTGCCTACCATATCCATTCAGAGGTAGGAGATCGCTGTTCAGGCGCAAGAGTCAACGGAAAGCTGGTTCCTTTAAGCACTAAACTCAAAAACGGCGATACTGTTGAGATCATAACTGATCCCCATCGTAACCCCAGCAGAGACTGGCTGAAGTTGGTAAAAACAGCCAAGGCCAGAACCAGGATCAAGCACTGGATTCGTAATGAAGAGCGTCAGCAGAGTATCAGTCTGGCCAAAGAAGTTCTGGAAAAAGAAGGCAGAAAACTCGGGGTTAATATTAATCAGGCCTTCAAAAAAGGCCGGTTCAAGCAGTTAGCTGAAGAGTATTCTTTTAATTCTGAAGAAGATCTGCTCTCTGCCATAGGCTATGCCCGGATTACTCCGAGGCAGGTTCTTAACAAGCTGATGCCCAAAGGCGAAGAGGAAGTAAAGCCCTTAGTTGAAACACAGGAAGTACAGCAAAAAGCTGGTGAAGAAAAACCCCCTGGCCCTGGCTCTCCCAAGCAGGGAGTGAGAATCAAGGGCGTGGGTGATGTATTGGTAAGGTTTGCCCAGTGCTGCAACCCACTGCCAGGAGATCCCATTATTGGTTACATAAGCCGGGGCAGAGGGGTAACCATTCATACCAATGATTGTCATAATGTTCAGGAAATGGAGTCTGAACGTAAAATCGAGGTCTTCTGGGAAAGCGAAATGGATAAATCCTTTCCTGCCAAGATCAAGATAGTCTGTGAGAACAAAAAGGGTGTGCTGGCCAAGATAAGTAATCTTCTGACCAAGGAAGAGGTTAATATTGATTCCGGATCATTTAGTTCTGATGTTGATGGAAAAACAGAGCTGTTGTTTACCCTGATGGTTCATGACTCGTCTCATCTATACAACAGCATAAGTAAAGTGCGCAAATTAAAAGAGGTTGTAGAAGTTACCAGGATCAATGAGTAACTGCTTGGAAAAAGTATATTGTGGAAGAGTTTAAAAAAAGCAGGGCACTGAATGCTTGGATGCAATGAGTGCCCTGCTTTTGTAATGGAGTTTGCTGCCGGGAAAAAACCCGGATTTTTTATTCTTGAACCAGCTCTATCTCAAAATTCAGGTCTTCACCTGCTAAGGGGTGATTGGCATCCAGAGTGATGGATTCATCTTTTACTTCCACGATGAAAGCAGGGAATTCCTGTCCTTCAGGGTGTCTAAGCATAATCTGCTGTCCTACATCCTGGGGAATTTCATCTGGGAACTTGTCTTTGGGAACATCAAGAATCATGTCTTCCCGGCGCTGACCATAAGCCTGGTCACAGCCAATGGTAACGCTTTTGCTCTCACCTGTTTCCATGCCGCGCACTGCTTCCTCAAAACCAGGAATGACCTGACCCTGTCCAACAGTGAACTCCAAAGGTTCTCTTTCCTGGGATGTATCAAAAACCGTTCCGTCATTTAACTTTCCGGTGTAATGAACCTTTACTTTGTTTCCGTCTTCAGCCTTTGACATAAATAATTCTCCTTGTTTTTTTGCTCTGATCTTAAAGGATCAGAGTCATGTTTCATTTTCTA
>JBHEPK010000220.1:0-2919 GCA_046260325.1 Desulfonatronovibrio sp. | reverse complement strand
GATCCTGACATCCAGCAAGAACTTCATCCCAATAACCCTTTTCCATACTCTTTACGAGCTTCATCCAGGGAGTAAATGAAGATTCCGGGTTTGATAGAGCACTCTTTACATCATCTTGAAGAGGCAATTCTTCAAGTATTTCTTTCAAAGGCCTCCCCAGCAAAGCATCCAAAAGAGAAAAAAGTCCCAGCATAAACATGGTATGCGGTTCAAAGGGAGGATTTACGTGATTGGCAGACAAAAGCTCAAGAAATTTTCCGCGCTGGGCTGCCAGGCGCGAAGCCTCCTGGGCTGGAGCTGTGGTGCTGAAATCGGATAGAAGGGCCACAGTCAGCCATTGAGATACCTGGATGATACCGAGGAGATTTACAGCATGCTTAATAGAGGTAACTTTGCTTCTAAATCCAAAAAAAGCTGAATTGATAAACCTGAGCAGTCGATAGCTCAAGGCAGCATCTTCCTGAATAATTTCGGATATTTTTTTCATCTCCACATTATCCTGAGAAAGCTCTTTAAACAGCAGAAACCTTGAGCTCTGGTTCGGATTCAGTTTTGATCCTGACATCATCTTAGGCGAACAAAAGAAAAAACCCTGGAAGAGGTGGAATCCCATCTGCTTGCAAAATTCATAAATTTTTACGTGTTCAATTTTCTCGGCCAGCATAGTGATGTTTTTCTTAGAGAGATGAGCTACTATTTTTTTGATTTCTCTCGGGTGCATCTTAAGAATGTCCACTTTGACTATATCAGCCAGGTCAATAAGTTTTTCATATCCTGGCTGACCATAGAAATCATCCAAGGCCAGCGTATAGCCTTTGTCTTTGAGGTCCTGACAGGCCTCGATAACCTCGGGTTCCGGAGTGACTGTTTCCAGTATTTCCACTACGCATTGTTTTGGGGGAAGGGCTAAGGCGCTTCTTTGAATCAAGAGCTCCTGGGGAAAATTAATATATACCGGTTTGGGCCTGCTCATTGTTGAAGCAGCCAGATCAAAGCCGTAGCAGATGACATCCAGCGTAGCCTGAATTGGATCAACAACATTAGCAGTGCTTTTCATCTGCCCGTCCCTGAAAAGCAATTCATATCCCTGTACTTGGTCTTCCCGGGTGAAGATTGGCTGCCTGGCAACAAAAACAGGATAATTCTGCAGTACTTCCATGCTCATCTCCGGTTATCTTAAAAATATGGCCCAGCGCTTCTTATTCGATCTTACATATTAGTTACAAGTATTACAGCTAATTTTTATTATGTCTATTGAATGTTGGTATGATTTTTTAAGAAAATTTTTCACCCCGGAGGGTGAGATGAAGCTGTTGCTGAAGAAATACTTGAGGGTGGTGTGAACGAGGGGTGTAAGTTACTTTATGGGTCTGATCCACGTCCTCACGGGGAAATCGTCTCTAATCATCAATCTTGAAGGCTTTAAATGCAGACTCCTTAGAAGAAAAAAGTGTAAAGAACTTATCAAGTCTGGTCAGTTTTAATATACCTTGAATTCCTTCAGAAATATTACATATAATTAGATTCTGATCCTTGTTTAAATTTTTGTATGTGGCAATTAGTAATCCCAGGGCTGTACTGTCAATAAAATTAACATCCTGCATATCCAGGACAATCAATGAGCTCCTGGAATTGACAATATCCTCCATTTTCTTTTTAAACTCCTCAGCCATGCTGGCATCAATGGACTTAGTCCGTGGTATTACAAGAGTATGAGTGTCATTTTCCTGTACATCAATATGCATTTGTTACTCCTGATAGACAGCTGGATAGATAAAACCCGGTTCTAAAATCCAGCCCTGTTAAAAAATCCCTCACGCTCATCAAAAAAATACCGCAACATCAACCCAGCCTGCCATTGGGTATGGTCTGAGGAGTTATTGATCCCGGCCATTCCCCCCAGAGCCAGGTTGCGGGTAAGCAGCTTCATGCCCTGCAGTTCTAAGGTCATTGCCAGTCCTGCCTTGTCCTCACTGGGATATTTACCCTGAAAATCATTACGCGCTGGAACATTCATGTTCAGAAGGGAGCTTTGGGAAACCTTCCGGTAATGAGGCGCTTGAGAACTCTTATAGTTCATCCATCCCAGGCTCGCGCTAAAGTCGATCCAGTAATCTTTGCAGCGCGGAGTCAGTAATCTGATGAACGGCCCTGCAAGGACAAAATGATCAGGACTGAAGTATCCGCCATGTCCCAGGGTATAAAAATTCTGATTGTTCTGATAATGAAATGCAGTCAGGGATAACCCGCTGGAAAACTCCATCCCGTACAGATCTCTGGTCTGCCCGAGACTGACATTTCCACCGAGGCGGTGATTATCAGCTACATTTTTGCCCCAATAATAGTCATATTCCCCCTGGACACTCAGCCAGAAAGATTCCTGCAAGTCAAAATTTTTGTTTGCCTTGATCCCGCTGTGCACAACCCGGCCCCATTTTTTCCTGCTGTACGGATCTTTCTGGCCGATGGCAGACAGCAGGGAGTCCATTACTGAGCCCTGCCGCAGTTCAATTGACCAGTCATTAAGTTTTCCCAGGCTCAAACGAAAAACAGGAACAGGTTGAACCGGACCGCCAGCAGGGCTCAAGCCCAGCATAGCCTTAAACCTGTACCTGCCTTCACGCTGATACTCTATCTCAGGAGCAGCAACCCACACCTTATCCACAGGTGTCTGGTGACTTTTTCCCTGATCCAGAAAATTGTAATACGAGCCTGTGTATGCATCCTGTGCATGTTTGCCGCTGTTAAGCAGGTGCGGGGTGATGCGAAGAGTCCATTTACCTCCACGCGACACAGGCCTGTGATACTCCATGGGTACACTGACATCCTGCAGCTTAGACGTGCCCCGGTCTCCGGAAACATTGCGGTAATGGACCCCGATATTCATCCAGGCAGCGTCACTATTCATGTAACAGGTAT
>JBHEPK010000022.1:19339-21699 GCA_046260325.1 Desulfonatronovibrio sp. | reverse complement strand
TATTCTGAATTTATTGCTTAAACGGTTCAAGTTACTTGTAAGCGTCCCACCCGGGCGGACCGGGATCAAGCCCGCAAGTAACTATAGAGTTGCCTTCTTAATTCTGCATTCGACTATAAACCCGCTTTTTCCCAATAGTCCTCAGATGGTTTATAAAAATCATCCATCAAACTTTCTGTATTGCCATTATCTTTAACTGGAGGGCATTTTTCAGCCATGTATTCAAGTTCTTCAAGATACTCTTTCCAGTGATCCAGGTAAAAAGAAAGGGCCTTGGAGAAATTCTTTCCAACAAGTCCCTCCAGAATAAGCCTGCTTATCTGTTTTTCTCTGAAAAGTACATGCTGGGAAAGGAGAATTACCTTGCGTTCCTCTCTGGTCATCCTTCTGAAGAGCTGTTTGTGCACTGATCTGGCTCTTGGCTGGTACATCCAGAAATACATGAGGTCCAATGCATTAACGATGATGATATTAACCATGTCTCTTTTTTCATACTCAATGGTTTGCATGAGATTTTTGGTGGATTCAAGAAGACACAGCACATCATCAAGAGGAAAAAGCAGTTCCAATTGAGCATATGTATTAAAGAGGTGGTTAAATTTGCTTTTGTAATCAAAAACTCTTCTGCGCACGAATTGAGCCCTGTCAGCCAGCCCTTCGATTATACCGGCTACAGTATCCGAGGCCAGTTTAGAAATTATGGCGGCCCATTGCTGAAGGATAATATCCACAGCAAGCACGCCCATCAGGGTTAGAGCCCCTCCTGCCATCCAGTTGAAAGCAAGGGCCAGGGGGATGGCCAGGATGCTTCTGAAAAAATTTCCAATTATTGCCGCCCTGGGCAGCCCCCTGAAAAAATTGTGAGATGAAAGATAAACTCCATTTACAAGGGAAATAACAGTATAAACAATAACGGGATTGCTGGATACGGTCATGTGTAGTGACTGGTCCAGAAACATGGTTTTAATTAGAAAATCCAGAAGGGGTACGGAAAACCCTGTGTACATGAGGGAGTCAGCCAGCCTGTCCCAGCTTACATAGCTGTTCCATCTCACAAGGGAAGGACGATTAATACCTCCGCAACCTAAAACTGACTGAATCACGTTTCTGATTCCGGTAATGGCAAACCAGATTATCGCACCAAAGTATGCCAGAAGCCACCAGTCCTGACTCAGAAAAAAAGTAAGGAAGGCAGGTATAAATCCCAGAGTTATTTTGGCGGCGATCTTTATTTTGGTGTTAATATATTTTGGGGATATGGAAGGTTTGGAAGTATGTTCCTGATCTGTATCAAGTGATGATTTCCGTGAAGTATTGTCAGGTATTCCTCCCATAGTATATATATTGCTTTTTTTCCCGGCAGCGGGAAAATATTCTTTAATCTCCCAGTCAGTTGCCTTGCGAAAGGTAAACCGTTTAATCAAGGGTATTGAACTCAGTCCCTTATTAATCCAGCTCAAAAAGGGGCCTGTTCGGGATACAGGAATGTATGTGTGTCTTGCAAATGACTTAAGCCCAATACCCACATTGGTATGGGAATCATTCTCCAAGCGCAGGAGTTCTTTTTGCGCTCTTTTAGGCAATGATTCAGTCAGTACCAGTCCCATGCCGTAAAGTCTCTTAGAGCGCCCGGTAGAGTCTGATCCGATGCATGATTTTAGAGGATTATCCTTGTAAAAGCCCTGAAGATCCTGGATATCACAAAGGATTTCAGTGAGCTTGTTTTGTCTTTCTTTATCAAGGTTGTCTTTATCAGAAGTGTTTTCAAGGGTTCTGCTTAAATATTTTTTGAGCTTTATTACATTGCCGGCATTAATTGCAGTTTGGAGTTTGATTATTTTTTCTTTGTCAAATTCTCTGCCAAGGACCTGGTTTTTAAGGTTAAGCAATTCAAGATGAGTGATTTTCCCCTTGCAGTCATAGAGAAGTTCAATAACGTCCTCGACCCTTAAATCGCAGAGATTGAGTGTTATGTCTGAGTTGGAGTGGAGACTTTTAAGCTTGGACGCAAGCTCATGAGAAGAGAGAGCAAGAAGTTCAGGCAATTCTTCACCATCTTCAGGATCTTTGAGCTCAGGGTTTTTGGAAGGGCGCAGATAATCTTCAATTATATCATAAATATCAGGAATGGAAAAACTGGATTTGAATTTCTGATCAGCCCCGAAATTACCTGCTCCCACGGGCTGCAGACCGTAGTCATGGTCAATTCCGGCTCCTGCGCTGACAGCAATACATTCCTGGATATATCTTCCCAGGTGGTGGATGGAAGCCTGACCCGGTCCAACCGAACTGATGAAAGTTGATTCCTTGAGCCTTTCCATCTTTATCCCGAATTTTTCATTAACCTGATCAAGATGATT
>JBHEPK010000022.1:15478-19329 GCA_046260325.1 Desulfonatronovibrio sp. | reverse complement strand
CTCCAGAAGTTTGAGTACGTAGGATTGATTGAGCTTAGAAACATCCTTCCCCTTATTCATGAGATCAATGACTCTTGGTGCCTTGAGAAAATAAAGAAAGCCCTGAGGTCCGCTGAACCCCCTGGGAACCCAGATCATCCTGATCTGTTTTTCTCGAAACCGAACAGCAAATTCTATCCCTATTTTGACCTTAATTCCCATGATGGACGCTGCCCGCAAGAGTTCTTCCGCGGCATTTCCGGATACATGATTGTAATAAATTACAGTAAGGCTTCTTATGCCTTTTATCCATGCATCCATGATCAGGTGAGTAGGGGACTTTCTGCCTGTTGTGTTTACATCATGAACGTGTTCATCAAAAGAGACCTGATTCCATTCTTCAGGCATTTCCAGAAGGTGATATTTCTTGAGCTGTTCCCTGACAATTCTTGGTTTACCTGATGAGACATCTGCAAAATCTCTGGCCAGCATCAGTTGTCGGCAGCAATCTCCGCGGCTTCTGACCAGTGTTTTCATAATTTCCACAAGAACTCTGGCAGTATTAATGCGCAAAGGTCCATACGAAGTGGAAAGGACTTCATCTTTAAGGGAGTTAAGAGCGCTTATGCGGTCACCTGCCTGTCCAGTCTTGAGGGAACCCAGCAGCTGGGTCACTGAATAGGCAATGCGAAGGGCCCTGGGAGCGGCAATCTCCTTGATGCCATGGGGGTGAAGAAATGGAGCAAGGATTTTTTTCTGTTCTGAGTCAGAATATTTTGTATAGACTTCATTGACTAAGCCGAGAAGGGCATAGTCGCTTCTGTCAAAGAAAAACTTAGAGATATTTTCCTGGTCTATACAGCTGTTCTCAGCACATTCTGTAAATTTATTCAGAGAATACTTTGGAAACATTAAGTTCTGGGGTCTGTGTTAAAATAATAAAGTTTTTTCTTCACATGAAAAAATAGTCTGTGATACCTGTGGTTTTCTGTGAAAATTTTTAGTCTATGGTCGATTATACAGAGAACAATGTTGAAAACCAATTATGATTCAGGCTTTGCCCGGGATAAAAAAGCTATATTGAGACTGCTTGGATCAGGTTGCGGCCGGAATTTTTTGCCTGATACAGCATCTGATCGGCATTATTTAGAAGATCCTCTTGCGATGCCGATTCATCAGGGTTTGTGGTAGCAATTCCAATGCTCAAGGTGATCAGAGAGTCTACAGGTGAATATTCATGAGGAATGCTCAACTCCTTGATATTTTTCTGAACGCGCCGGGCAATGACCTTTGCTCCCTGTTCATCAGTCTCGGGAAGAATGCATACAAATTCCTCTCCACCGAATCTGGCAGCCAAATCAGCAGGCCTTGATAGTGATTTTTCAATGGCTGAGGCGATTTTTTTCAAACATTCATCTCCTTGTGAATGTCCGTAATTGTCATTGTAAAGTTTGAAGTGATCAATATCCAGCATGAGCAATGAAATGGGCTTGTTTTTTCTTTTGGACCTTTTCCATTCCTGCTCGAGGTATTCATCCATCTTTCTCCGGTTGGGCACTCCAGTAAGACCGTCTTTCATGGAGATATTTTCTAAGTAATCCCGGTATCTTTTTAGTTCTACATGATTTTTTATTCTGGCCCTGACCACTGAAGGTCTGATGGGTTTGGTAATATAGTCTACAGCCCCAAGTTCAAAACCTTTGGCCTCGTCTTCTTCCATGTTCAGGGCGGTGATAAATATTACAGGAATGTTTTTGGTGACCGGATTTTCTTTGAGTTTCTGGCAAACCTCAAAACCATCCATCTTTGGCATCATGATATCAAGGAGGATAATGTCAGGCTGCTGAGCTTCTGCCATGGACAGCCCTTCAGAGCCACTAAGGGAAAAAAATATTTCATAATCCTGGCCTAATATTTCTGCAAGGACTTGAATATTGGTGGGGGTATCATCTACAATCAATATTTTGGCACGACTAACCTGTTGATTGTTTTGTTGGCTGGACATGATGGTAATTTACCAGGGGTTGAAAATTGTGACGACTGCAAAAAATTTTGCATTGTTTCTGACCAAATCAGGTTAAACAGTATTAGAACAGTTCTATATCTCTGCTTCAGGCAGATCTTCCAGCCATGCGCCGTTTTCGGTTAGTTTCCTGACCATAATTCTGGATGCCTGTGCCTGATTTTCAGCTGGCGCATGAATCTGTTTGAGGATTATTTTGTCATTGATCCGTCCGCAGATTTCAATTTTGCCAATTTCATGCCCAATAATGAATTTAAAGCGTTTGGCATAACCATCAAACCTTTGCCTGGCCTGATCCACCAGATCCACCCCCTCTTTCAGGGGAACCTGAAAATGATGCCTTACCCGGGCGACCGGCATACACTGGTACAGGTAGTAGGGATTTACCCCAATGCGCATCAGGCCGTTCATGAGATTGACAAGATCTTCCACAGTATCATTGACTCCGCGCAGCAGCACAGCCTGGTTGTTAACGGTTATTCCTGCCTGCCGTATACGCATAACCGCCTCTGTTGATTCCGGTGTTATTTCCCGGGCATGATTGAAATGAGTAGGAACGAAGAGGGTTTTCTGTTTGTTGAATTCCTGGAGAAAGTCCATAAGCTCATTATCAAAAAATCTTACGGGATAGGTTACCGGTGCTCTGGAGCCAATACGAACGTAATTAAGATGCGGAATATCCCGGAGCGAGTTGAGCATTTTTTTAAGAGCAGCTGTAGGAAGCAGAAACGGGTCCCCTCCGGACACCACCACATTGGTAATTTCCGGATGTTCAGATATGTATCCTGCGGCTTCCTGAAAATTTTTCACAGTCTGTTCATTGGGCAGGCCGACCATTCTTTTGCGGAAGCAGTGCCTGCAGTACATGGCGCAGTATTCAGAAGCTACCACAAGGGCAGTGTAGGAATATTTGTGCAGGATGCCGTTACCTTTATTGTAAAGATCATCCCCGTAGGGATCAGCTGTGGTGGCTCCCATGTTTCCGGCAATAACCATTTCAGCAGGGTCTGGAACGCAAAGTCTGCGAATGGGATCAGCCGGATTATCCGGGTCAATAAGGCTCAGGTAATAACGGGGAATATTAAGGGGATGTAATCCAGCAACTTCGGTAAGTTCATCCCTTTCTTTGCTGGTCAGGGGCAGATACCTGCCAAGTTTTTCAATGGAAGTGATATTGTTCTTTAATTCCTGCTGCCAGGGAATCTCACGCCAGTTAATGCTTCTCAGAGAATGGAAATGGTCATTAATTGCGGCTGCATTGCTGTTTGCGTCTGAAACGTCTGTATCAACAGAATGTGCGCTGGCAGTAAAGCGGGTGTTGCTGGTCATCCTTAGTCTCCATTTTGGTGCAGGATTGGCTCGAGTTATTAATATCCTACGTGTTTTAAGAAGTTCTGCAGGCGGTCTGTTTGAGGGTTGAGCAGAAGTTCTGAAGGATCACCGTCTTCATCGATACGGCCTTCATCCATAAAAAGCAGACGCGTGCCTGCTTTTTTGGCAAAGCTCATTTCATGGCTGACCACTAACATGGTCATTCCTTCATCTGCCAGCAGGGTCATTACGTTCAGGACTTCTTCGCGCAGCTCCGGATCAAGTGCTGAGGTAGGTTCATCAAAAAGCATTACTTTGGGATTGACGGCAAGCGCCCTGGCAATAGCCACTCTCTGCTGCTGTCCTCCGGATAGTTCCGAGGGCAGATGATGACCCCGGTCACCCAGACCTACCTTTTCCAGCAGGTCATGCGCGGTTTCCCTGGACTCTTTTTTGGAGGCGCCGCGGACTTTCCTTGGCCCAAAGGCCACGTTTTCCAGGGCGGTCATGTGTGGAAAAAGAAAGAACAACTGGAAGA
>JBHEPK010000022.1:8619-15468 GCA_046260325.1 Desulfonatronovibrio sp. | reverse complement strand
GTATTTCCCTGACCTTGGATTTTTCCCGGGGCAGATGAATTCCATTGACCACCAGGTCACCTGTAGTCACCATTTCCAGGCCATTGATGCACCGAAGAAGAGTTGACTTTCCGGAGCCGGAAGGGCCGACAAGAACAATTACTTCGTTTTCCTGAATATCCAGAGATATATTGTGCAGAACCTCGGTAGTACCAAAGTTTTTACATACGTTTTTAAATTCGATGATGGGCTTCATATTTTACGCATCCTTCTTTCGATTAATCGCAGAACCAGGGCCAGTGCCGAGGTCATTATCAGATATCCGACAGCTACGGCAGACCATACTTCCAAGGCTCTGAAACTGCTGGCCATGATTTCCTGTCCCTGACGGGTAAGTTCGCCCACGCCAATGACTATAAACAGTGATGTATCCTTGAGGCTGATGATAAACTGATTGCCCAGAGGGGGAATGGCCCGGCGAAAAGCTATAGGGCTGATGACGCTGGCAATTAACTGAAGTCGGGTGATGCCCAGGGCCATCCCGGCTTCAACAAGTCCTTTGTTTACAGAGAGTACTGAACCGCGGACGATTTCAGCCATATAAGCCCCGGCATTAATCATGATGGTTATGATAGCCGCAGTAACCGCATCGAAGCGTATACCCCGCACACCGGTAGTAACTTCGATGAGCATGGGCAGGGCAAAATAGATGAACATGGCCTGAACAATAATGGGAGTCCCCCGGACCAGTTCGATGTAGAAAAAAGAGACCAGTTGACATACTTTGCTGAGAACCTGTGTGAATCCAAAAGTTGCTCCGCCTACTGCCTTTGTTCCGGCCAGACGCATAAGACCAGCCACTGTGCCGATAACCAGGCCTCCCAGAATGCCTGTAATGGCAATGTACCAGCTGAGTTTGGCGCCTTCAATCAGGGAGGGCAGAGAATCTGCTATAATGCTCCATTGAAAAGTCATATTATTCCCTTGTATTGGATTGAAAAGAGGAATTTGTTCTATAGATCAGTGCAGACTGGATAAACCAGCTTGATTCTAAAAAATATTGCCGACCGGGAAGATCCTGGCGGACCCCGGCCGGCAGATTAAGATTTTGAAAAATATTATTCTGTTTTTTCTCCAAACCATTTGGCATAAATTTCATCATATTCGCCGTCTTCCATCATTTCAAGAAGGGCAATATTGACTTTTTTACGCAGTTCACTGCCCATGGGAAAGGCTATGCCGTACTGAGCTCCTTCCACATCAGGCCCTACAGCCTTGACAGTACCTTCATCTGCCTGCTGTATATAGTAAAGTACATTGGGAGTGTCATGCATGGCAGCGTCTGCCCCGCCTGTTGCCACTTCCATATATGCCTGGTCTATGTTCGGGAATTTGATGATTTTTTTGGCACCAAGTTTATTTACGTAGTCTACAGTAGCTGTTCCGGTCTTGACTGCCACGGTTTTACCTTTAAGGTCTTTGGGCCCATTAATGTCATCGTTTTCAGCGCGGACCATGACTTTCAGCCCGGCCTGAAAGTAGGGATGAGAAAAATCTATGCTTTTTTCGCGGGTGGACTTGATAAAAATAGCAGCCAGAGCCACGTCCAAGTTGCCCATGGTAAGACCGGGAATCAGACCGTTAAAGTCCATGGGGATGAGCTTGTAGTCCAGATCAGCCCTTTTGGCGATGCCTTCCCACAAATCAACGTCAAATCCGGTGTACTCGCCGTCGGGACCTTTGAATTCAAAAGGTACAAATGCTGTATCCACTCCCACCCGCAGGGTTTTTGCGTGGGCAGCACCGCCAAAGATCACAGCCATAGCTATAATCAGTGTGGCAACAAGAGCTTTAATGCTTATGGTTTTCATGATTTTCTCCTTAAAAGTTAGTGTTAAAAACAACAGTTTTTTGCTGTTCGACTATTTTAACTATAATTAAATAAAAGAGATTGTGTCAAGTTGATTTACATACAGAGCACGTTCTCACCCAATAAAGACAGTACATGCAGTCATTGCGTTTGTTGCATGACATGTATATTGACGTTTACTTTTTTGAGGATAAAACTTAAGAATTTTCTCATTAAACATAATCCATAACAAAGTATTTATGTCAGAAAATTTTCGCGATATTTTATCCGATATCAAAGTTCCTGGCCTTGAAAATCCTGATTCAGGGAAAATGGGTGAGTGGGAACTTGTGCTTACTGCCATGGGGATTGAATATACCCCGGGGGAGGATGGAGAGCTTCTGGTTTCTGTTTCCCAAAGCGCCCGGGCAGTTCAGGAAATAAAACTTTACGAGGAAGAGGAAAAAAGATTTCCCCGAAGAGAGACTTTGTCCTCTTTAAAGCAGGAAAACGTATATGCCAATCTGTTCATTCTTTCTCTTTTACTTGTCTTCTTTACGGTAGTTTATGAGGGATTGGGGGATGAATACCTGTTAGAACTACCCTGGTTAGAACAGGGCCGGGCAGATGCCGGGAGAATCATGGATGGAGAAATCTGGAGAACAGTTACAGCACTGACCCTGCACAGTGATCCGGCTCATGTCCTGGGCAATGTTATCATAGGCGCCCCTTTTATCCTTACTGTGTGTACCACCATAGGCATGGGCCTGGGCTGGTTAAGTATAATATCAGCAGGGGCACTGGGCAACTATATTAATGCCTGGGTCATGGCCCCGACCCACCTGAGTATTGGTTTTTCAACATCTGTATTTGCAGCGGTAGGGATAATGTCCATTAATGCCATCAGGCACTCCCGATTGTCAGCTACCAATGCTGTGGTATTGGGCCTGGCTCTGTTGGCACTTCTTGGGGTTGGCGGAGAAAATACTGATCTGGGAGCACACCTGTTTGGACTCCTGTCCGGGTTTGGAGTAGGTTGGATTATTTTGCTTTTAAACACTGATGACAATCTCAAAAAAATAGATTTTCTTTTTGGATTTTCAGCGCTGATGATTGTTGTCGAATCCTGGCTCATGGCCCTTTTTGGAGAAGGATTTGTTGATGTTTTGTTTTAAATGCCTGATTATAAAAAAAATGGAGCTGATTTGGACTCCCTGAGTAATTCATATAAAGCCATATGGAAACTGGCCTGGCCCCAGATAATCATGATGCTTTTCCACTTTCTCATTGGTTTCGTGGATGTATGGGTGGCAGGCAGGCTGGGAAGGGATGTTCAGGCCTGCATGGGAATTATTACCCAGGCCATGTTCTTTTTTCTTGTGGTGGCCATTGCCCTGGCAAACGGCAGTGTAGCTGCCATCAGTCAGTCCCTTGGTGCCGGACTTATTCGAAGAGTTCAGCGATATATTGGTCTGGGGCTGGAAATAGGTGTTATCCTTGGAGCAATATTCCTTGTTTTAGGCATATTGTTTCGGGATAATTTGCTCAACCTGCTGCATATACCTGATGAAATAATGCCCATAGCAGCTTATCTGCTCAAAGTTTACCTGTATGTTTTGCCGGGATATTATCTGCTTATCATCTGCAATGCCTTTTTCAGGGCCCAGAAAAAAGTAATGATTCCTCTTTTTTCCATGATGATAGTTACAGCGGTCAACACCTTTGGTGATTTTGCCCTGGGACTTGGCATGTGGGGCTTTCCTGATCTGGGTTATAAAGGTCTGGCCTGGAGTACATTTTCTTCAATATTTTGCGGGATGCTTTTCAGTCTTGCTGTCCTTTACAGGCAGGGTTTGCTTAAAAGAAAAAGTTTTGCACCCTGGTGCTGGATAAAGAAAGCATTTCCATATCTGTTCAAAGTAGCCTGGCCTGCGGGGTTGATGCAGGTAGTCTGGCATTCTGCATATATGGTTCTTTATGCTATTACTGCGGCATTGCCTGTGGGGAGTGTTGTGGCATTGGCTGGAATGAGTGCAGGTATCAGGGTGGAATCTTTGCTTTTTCTGCCTGGTTTTGCTTTTAATTTTACTGCTTCAATTCTTGTGGGAAATTATCTGGGCCAGGGGGATATTCAAAGCGCCAGGCGGATGGGTTATCTGGTGATGCTTCTTGGCCTTGGGCTGGTGAGCACTTTGACACTTATCTTGTGGCTTTTCATAGAACCTATAGCAGTCTTTATTGCTCCTGATCCGGAAGTTAGCCTCGAGGCCATAAACTATCTCAAATATAATATGACAGCCATACCATTTCTGCTGGTTTCAATAATTCTCCGCGGGGCTTTGACGGGTGCTGGGGCTACGTTTTATCAGATGATTGTTATGGGCAGTTCAGC
Organism: Desulfonatronovibrio sp.; assembly: GCA_046260325.1. GTDB lineage: Bacteria > Desulfobacterota > Desulfovibrionia > Desulfovibrionales > Desulfonatronovibrionaceae > Desulfonatronovibrio. Next base: position 11,248 of record JBHEPK010000022.1, on the reverse strand, counting down.
CTGGCTTGTTCGTATTCCTCTGGCCTGGTATCTCGGGCACGTCTATATGCAGTCGGCTACCGGGATCTGGCTGGCTATGCTCATTTCCATGGTTGTCCAGGCCATGCTCATGTTGTATTTTTATCAGATGAAGGACTGGACCAAATTTGCCCAGAGGAAAACCAAAAGGATTGTTCAGCCTCCTGCAAGTCCATGAGAAAGCCCTGCATAAAAATTTAATGTTGGCAGGTTTTTTATGGTAAATGTTTAATTTTAAAAGCAAATTCACAGGAGTTTTGATGGAATGGCATTTTGTTGAAAACTGGCCTTCGTATCTGGGTTTTCTGTTTTTCCTCTACCTGCTCACAGTTATGGTTCTTTTGATAAATGAACAGCGCAATCCCACCAAGACTTTAACCTGGCTGGTGGTGCTTATTGTTTTTCCTTTTCTTGGTCTGGTTCTGTATTTTTTTCTGGGCAGAAACTGGAAAAAAATTGCTGAGGAAAAAGAATTGCATGATCACTGGCGTCGACTGGCAGATACACGTATACCCCAGATCCGCCAAAGTTATGCTGAAGATTCAAAAGCTGCCAGGTCCTGGGCTGAGGAGCGCGGATGGGAAGGGCTGGTGGATTTGATTGAGCATGCTGAAGGCGTTGTTCCGCTGCCGGCCAGAGATGTTCAGATTTTCACTGGCGGGGCTCAGAAATTCGCCCGGCTTAAAAAGGACTTGTCAAAAGCTGTACACACTATCAATATCCAGTATTTTATCTGGGAGCATGACGTCCTTACTGCTGAATTGACTGCTATCCTGCATGAACGTATCGCAGCAGGGGTGGAAGTTCGTATTTTAAATGATTTTATTGGTAATTTATTTTATCCCAAGGATGAACTAAAGTCCCTGAGCAGGGCAGGAGCCAGAGTATACTTTGACGTCAGGCAGATAAACAAGGCCAATTACCGCAATCACCGTAAGATCGTGGTTATAGACGGAGTACTTGGTTATACCGGGGGCATCAATGTCGGCCAGGAATATATTGACGGAGGATCGCGTTATCCCGCGTGGCGGGATACACATGTTTGTTTTAAAGGTCCCGCAGTAGCCGAGCTGCAAAAGCTGTTTGCCCTGCGCTGGTATGATGCAACTAAAGAGAACCTCTTTTCAAAGAGGTTTTTCCCGGACAATTATCCAGCAGACGACTTGTGTGTTCCCGCCCTGGTAGTGGCTACCAGTGTGGAGGATAAATGGGAAACTGCGCGCCGGGCCCATGTACTTGCTATCAGTAGGGCCAGACATCGGGTGTGGATACAGTCTCCGTATTTTGTGCCGGATGATCAGATTTATGAGGTTATAATCAATGCCGCCCTGGCCGGAGTGGATGTACGTCTGATTATGACCGGGTGGCCGGACAAAAAGAGCGCCTGGTATGCCGCCCAGACCTATTTTAAATCTTTTCTGCGGGCCGGAGGCAGAATTTTTTTCTATACCAGAGGTTTTTTCCATGCCAAAACTATTACCATAGACAGCACTCTTCTCGCTATTGGGACTATGAACATGGATGTCCGCAGTCTGGAACTGCATAAAGAGCTTATGGTCTGGTTTCTGGATGAGAGCCTGGCCAGGGAGCACGAAACTGTTTTTGAAGAGGATCTGCTTGAATGTGAAGAATACACCATGGAAAGACTGGATTCGCTTTCATGGTTCTCCAGGTTTCGCAATTCAGCTCTTCGTCTGGCTTCCAATTTATTGTAGTGTAGTGATACTGATCTTGGGCCTAAAAAAAATATAAATTCAAAATATCATCAAAAAGGGATTTTTATGTTGGCTAAGTTATTTGCAGCGTTTGTTCTTATTCCTGTTCTGGAAATTTATATTATTATTAAAGTTGGCACTTACATCGGAGCGGGGCTTACAGTATTTCTGGTTATTGGTACGGCTTTTCTCGGGGCCTTTCTGGCCAAGATGCAGGGTGCCCAGACCATGTTCAAGATGCGGGAGAATATGCAGAGGGGCATTCCTCCCACCAATGATATCTTAGATGCATTTCTCATATTTGCAGCAGGCCTGGTTTTTCTCACCCCTGGATTTCTAACTGATCTCATGGGGATACTTATTCTTATTCCTGTGACCAGACAACCTATCAAATTCTGGCTCATTAAAAAACTTGATCAATGGATGCGTCAGGGAAATGTGCATATCCAGCGCTTCTAACTGGTTTTCATCCGGATAGTCTTTCTGTACGGGTGCTGAAACTGAAGAAATCTTGCCGGATTCATGTAAATCCTTTTTTCTGCTTTATCCAGTTGACCAGCAGTCCCCCCAGAAATAGCTGGAAAATATGGTAAAACATGAGTGGCAACAGGATAATTCCCAGCCCTGAATGGGAAGCAAACATGAGATTGGCCATGGGTGCTCCTGTGGCCAAAGTCTTTTGTGGGGCACTGAATAATGCTGTTATGGAGTTTTCATAGTTGAACCTGAACATTCTAATGCCGGTATATACAATTGTCTTTACCATAATAAAAAAGAGTAGACCGCCTGTTGCCGCTGTTAAAGCTGTTTTTGCTCCATGTGCTCCCCAGATATTGTTCTGCCAAGAATTGGAGAACGCTGAATAAACAATAAAGATTATGATCAGGCTGCTGAAG
>JBHEPK010000022.1:0-8609 GCA_046260325.1 Desulfonatronovibrio sp. | reverse complement strand
AACAGCTTTTTATGAGGATCTGTCCATTTGTAAACAAATGGTCTGCAAACCTGACCCACCAGCAATGGCGCCAGAAGCATCAGTGAGATATCAAGAAAGAGTTTGCCAAGAGGAAGAACTTCTCCACCTGTCTGCATCCAGATACTTATCCATAGAGGAGTTATGAATATTCCGGCAATATTGGCCAGGGTGGCATTAAATATTGCTCCGGCGACATTTCCCTGGGCCATGGCTGTATAGGCAATAGATGTAGCTATTGTAGTCGGCAGGGCAGATAGGAATAAAAAACCGAGTTTCAGCTCTCTTGATAGAAAATTTCCGGTTAATGACAATGCTGCAAGGGCCAGCAAAGGAATAACAAGAAAGATTATTATCTGGACAAATATATGCAGTTTCCATTGCATGATTCCTTTTTTGAGGACGGTCATGGATAAGGTAAGGCCCTGGAAGAAAAAAATCAGAACAACCCCCAATTTGGTGATCACCTCACTTCGCAGAACTCCACCGGTAGATCCCCATTCAGGTGTCAGCCAGGCCACAAATGCCGCCCCTATAAGTCCCATAAGAAACCAGTTCTGAACCATCCATTTTTTTATCTGCAAATGTCTTGCTCCTGATGTTTGAGATGAAAGACTTTGAAGCATATGTTCAGTTGGATTGCAACAATGATGTATACCTTCAGATTACTTTATTCTAATGTCATACCATATACAGGTTAAATTTATCCGCTAAGCGAAATCTAATTTGTTTTGCATATGGTTTTGATGGAATGTCTGTTTTGATTTTTAAATGATATGTATTTGCTGACCATTAATATAGGCTTCCCCCATTGGTTGGACAGGTTTTGCTGGAAAGCAAACAGGTGTTTGTGAAAAAATGTTTTTCATTGACTGCTGAGCTTAATGCTGGAATATGCTCAACTTACCCTGATAATCATTACGAAAAATTACTGATATTCTTAAGAAGGTTAGTTGTCTCAATTACATTAAGAACCCAAGGAAAAACAGCTATGAACTCGGTAAGTTTTAAGGGAGGACTCAAGCTTCCTGTTATTCACACCGGAGCTGACAGATCCATCATATCTGTCCCACCGGGTCAGGAAGTGATTGTCCCCATGAAGCAGGATCTTGGACCTGAATGCAAGCCTCTGGTCAAAAAAAAGCAGATGGTTCAGGCCGGGGAAATGATAGGAGAAAGCCCGCTTGATCACGGAGCCTGTATTCATGCTCCAGTGTCTGGCAAAGTAACAGATGTTATACGATCTTTTGTCCATTTTTCAGGCAAAAGAATGTCCGCGGTGATCATTGCAAAGGATGGTCCTACCAACAAATCCAGGAGGCAGGACAAAGATAGTTTTCTTGATTCTCTGCTTTATGGCGGTCTGGTAGATTATGACAAGGATACTGTCCCTCTCGCTGTCAAACTTGATGAGGCCAAGTTAAACCACGTGGACAGCCTTATAGTCAATGCCATGGATGTTGAGCCTTTCTTTTCCAGTAGAATAAGGGTCATGACAGAAAAAATTCATGATGTCCTTGCTGGAATAAAAACAATTCAGGAATATCTGAATATTAAGCAGGTATATATCGTAATTGACCAGCAGTATTCAGGTTTGATTTCTGATCACCAGTCAAGGCTTCTTCAAGATGTCACCCTGGTTCCCCTTAAGTATAAATATCCCCAGGCGATCGATTACCTTCTGGTAAAAGCCATCCTTGGCAAAGAGGTCCTCTGCACCATACCATGCCGGGACATAATGCACAGTCAGGATATTGATGGTCTTGTAATTAGTGTTGATACTTTGTCTGCGGTTGGATCTAAGCTTGTTTCCACAGAAAGGGTAATAACTGTCAGGGACTCTGCAGGCAAAATCCATGAAAACTTTCAGGTGGAGATTGGGACCCGGTTCAGTGAGATTCTTGAGGCCTGTTCCTATGAGCTTGATCCTGAATCCAGGATAGTGGCAGGGGGGCCCATGAGTGGGCAGATCCTCGCTGATTCCAGCATGCCTGTAACCAAAGACCTGCAAGGTATATTTATTCTCGATAAAGAACATATTGTTCAAAACGATCCCAAAACATGCATAAAGTGCGGACTTTGTGTAGATGTGTGTCCGGCCAGGCTTATTCCTTTTATGATTTCAGGGTTTGTGGAAAAAGCTAATTATGATCAGGCCCAGAAATTTCAGCTTTCTTCCTGTTTTGAGTGTGGCTGCTGTTCTTATGTTTGTCCCTCCCATATTCCCCTTCTGCACTGGATACAATTTGGAAAATTTGAAATCTTCAAACAAAGGAGCAGGTTGTGAACACATCCCGGATGATTGCCGCGGCCAATCCGCATATGCACAGTGGAAATTCCATATCCAGAATGATGCTCAATCTGATCATTGCCCTTATTCCAGTCTCAATGGTTGGCGTGTATCTTTATCAAATGGATGCTGTCAGGCTTATTGCCATCACCATTTCTTCTGCTGTCATATGGGAAATTTTCCTTCAGAAGTTATTTAAAAGGCCTGTGGCAGTAATGGATTTGAGCGCTGTGGCCGGGGGGCTTTTATTGGCCCTGATTCTGCCTCCCACTCTTCCCTGGTGGATGATTGTCCTGGCAACTTTTATGATGATTTTTCTTGGTAAAGAAATATATGGAGGTCTGGGCTGCAATCCATTTAACGGAGTTCTTATTGCCTGGGTAGCCTTGAAAATTTCTTACCCCATGGCCATGGAAAACTGGCCATTTCCAGACAGGGACATTTATGCTGACATGCCTCCTTTTGATATTCTCATGTATGACGGACTTTTCATGATCCAAGAATTTTATCCCTTGAGTACTTTATTTGTAGGGCTTGATGTCATTGGACCCATTGGGGAGAGTTCCAAGATGGCCCTGCTTATCGGGGGCTTGTGGCTTGTCATAACCAGAACCATTTTCTGGCATATACCAGTGGCAATGCTTGCAGGAGTAGCTCTTTTTTCAGGCATTTTCTGGCTCATTGATCCTCATGAATACGCATCCCCAATGTTTCATATCTTAGCTGGGGGAACTATTCTGGCGGCATTCTTTCTGGCCACGGATTTCAGCTCATCGCCTATAACCAAACCGGGAATGATAGTTTTTGGTTTCTTTGCAGGTGTACTCACCGTTATTTTAAGGATGTGGTCTCAATGGACAGAAGCAGTATATTTTGCAGTTTTTATAACCAGTATGCTGACTCCCCTGATGGATAAAATAAAGCCATCAGCTTTTGGTAAAAAAACGGCTTTCAGGATTCCCTCTGGAAGATGATTTGAACTCAGCTTTCAAGGTGATTGTTCAGGAAGACAATCTATCCTGAAACCACTTATTTAGCAGGCTGTTGAAAATATTCCAATTGCTGCGTCGCTGCAAGCTGAGTTCAACGTTCAAAGTTCAGTGTTCAACGTTAAAAAATAAGAAAATGAAATTGATTCCGGGAAATATCCGCTCAAGTGGGTGCCGGACTGCCGCTTGGAATCTTTGAACAGTCTGTCTAATAAGGACTTTTTCAACACGTTGTCAGGAGAAATAGTTGTGACAAGAAAAGATCTAATCCGAATGGTTTTTATTATGACCTTAGTATCATCCATGTGTGGCGGCGCTCTGGCCATGGTCAAGATAGTTACAAAGGATCAGATTGAATATCAGCAGATACTTTTTATTAAAGAACCAGCTTTAAATAAAATTCTTCCTTCTGAATACGATAACGATCCTGTATCAGACAGAATCGTTATCAGTCTTGATGATGACCCGGACAATGAACTTATAGTTTTCGTAGCAAAAAAGGACGACAGGATCATGTCTGTTGCTTTTGAAAGTTATGCTGGCGGGTATGGTGGCCCTGTAGGGGTAATGCTGGCCATAGACCCAGTTGAAGACAGCCTCCAGGGTGCAGCTGTCACCACTCACTCTGAAACACCTGGGCTTGGAACAAGGGTTATTGAGGTAGACAGCTTCGGACGACAGTTCGAGGATAAACCTTTAAGTACCGATTTCAGGCTCAGTTCTGACGGAGGAACTGTGCAGGGCATATCCGGGGCCACTGTTTCTTCCTCGGCCATGGCTAATGCCGTGCATAGAGGGGTAGCTCTTTACAATGAATTTAAAGACAAGCTGGAACTTGAGTAAAGGAGAAGACAATGGCTGATTCCATTATGAAAGTTTTTACTAAGGGGTTGTGGAAAGAGGTTGCTCCCTTGCGTTTTGCCCTGGGAATATGTCCGGCCCTTGCAGTATCCACCAACGTTGAGAGTGCCCTGGGTATGGGTATCGCTGTCCTTTTTGTTCTTTTTCTAAGTAACGGCCTGGTCTCTACCATTCGCAATGTAGTTCCTGATAAGGTCCGTATAGCTGTTTTTATAAGTATTATTGCTACAGGTGTTGTAATTGTTGAGCTGGTCATGCAGGCTTATTTTTACCCCCTGTTTCTTGTGTTAGGGATTTGGATTCCCCTGATTGTTGTTAACTGTCTTGTGCTGGGAAGGGCTGAGGCATTTGCCAGAAAGAATCCTGTGCTTCTTTCCCTGGCTGACGCTGTTGGCATGGGCCTTGGATTTACCATGTCGCTGGTGGTTATTTCATCCATAAGAGAAGTTCTCGGCAATGGGACATGGCTTGGATTTTCAGTAATGCCTGAAGGTTATCCAGGTTTTGACTATCTGCTTATGCCTGCAGGTGCTTTTCTGGTTTTTGGCCTGGTTCTGGCCGGTATGAACCTTATTTCTTCCAAAATTGAAAAAAACAAAGTCCAAAGGGTAGGTTAGAGTCATGGAAGATTATCTTTTGATGATAGTTTCAGCCATGTTTATCAATAACATTGCTTTGATCAGATTTATGGGGAACTGTCCAATTGTAGGGGTTTCCAGTTCCATGAACAGCGCCATTGGAATGTCTTTTGCGGTTATTTTCGTTACTACTCTGGCCGGAACAACCTGCTGGATTATTCAGAAGACAGTTTTGGAAGTATTTAATCTGGAATATCTTCAGACCTTGGTATTTATTCTGGTTATAGCTTCCAATGTGCAGATTACAGAGATGATAGTTCAGAAAGTTTCCCCGCCTTTATATAGAGCCCTTGGGATTTATCTACCTTTGATTACAACAAACTGTATGGTTTTTGGAATATCGCTTCTTAATATTCAGGATGAAAGAACTTTTATGGAGACTCTGGTTTATTCCATTTCAGCGGCGGTAGGATTTGCCATAGTTTTGATTATTCTTGCTGCCATAAGGGAAAGAATGGCAGCAACTGCCAATGTGCCGGCAGTGTTGCAGGGTGTTCCCATAACTTTGATAACTGCCGGGATTATGGCTCTAAGTTTTGCCGGGTTGATGGGAATAGAATAAATAATTCAAGGAATTAAATATGGAACAGATTATTGTCGCCATTGTTGCCATGGGTCTTGTGGGGCTTTTTTTGAGCCTTATCTTAGGAGTAATAGCCAGAGCATTTTATGTCCCCATTGATCCCAGAATTGCCAAAATAAATGACGCCCTGCCAGGAGCCAATTGCGGAGCATGCGGGCTGGCTGGCTGCTCTGATCTGGCAACAGCCATTGTTTCAGGATATGCAGACCCCAAAGCCTGTAAGGCTGGAGGCAGTGAAACTCTTGCTGCCATTTCTGCTATTCTCGGGGTTAATGTAGATGTAGAAGAACAGATGGTGGCTCAGATGTTCTGCAGTGGAACCAAGAATTCATCTGAGCACAAATTCATATATGACGGAATCGAGGACTGCAGGGCAGCGGAACTTGTTTCCGGCGGGGATAAAACCTGTAGTTATGGCTGTCTGGGACTTGGAACATGTGAAAGAGTTTGCACTTTTGGGGCTATTACAATGCTCAAAAGTGGTTTGCCTGTGGTTGAAGCCAGAAAATGTACTGCATGCGGAAATTGTGTAAAGGTATGTCCCAAAGGAATCCCCAAGCTTGTACCTATTACTCAGAAGTCTGTTTGTTTTTGTCAGTCTCATGATCCGGGCAAGGTTGTGAAAAGGATATGTTCAGTGGGTTGTATCGGCTGTTCACTCTGCAAAAAAGTTTGTCCTGAAGGGGCCATTAACATGGTCGATTCCCTGGCAGTGGTTGACCCTGAAAAATGTACAGGCTGCGGAATATGCTATGAAAAATGCCCCACAGGGGTAATTCATAAGCTTGTGGTTTGATCTTTTATAATATATTATTTATAAGTAGTTTTTATAAAAGTACCAAAAAGACAAACCATATTTCAGGGAGGGGACATGCATAAAATTCTAATCGCAGTTGATGAGTCCAAAAATTCCTTAAACGCAGTTCAGTATGTGGCCAATATTGTCCGTCCTGACAAAGTTTTTATTACTCTGCTTAATATTCTGGACACGCCTCCCAATTTAGATTCCCAGCCTACTATCCACCCTTTTTTCAAAAGCAAACTGCAGGAGCTTAAAGGACAAAGCGGAGCACAGCTTAAACTCATGGAAGAAGTTCTTAACGAGCACTGTAAAATATTAAGAGAAGCCGGAATACCTGCTGACTCTATTCAGGTCAGAACTCAAAGCGCCCGTGATAGTATATCCAAGGACATTATTTCAGAAGCCAGGGAAGGTCAGTATGATACTGTCGCTCTGGGAAGAAGGGGAGTGTCCGGTATGGAGAAGATTCTTCTTGGAAGTATTTCCAGCAAGATAGTTAAATCCATCAAAAATTGTTCAGTCTGGATTATTGATAAGCAATGAGTATTTCCGGTGAAAAAAACGGCCAGGTTCTGTCCACTTATCAGAATCTGGCCAGAGTTAAAATTAAAAGAACAAGCTCTTGTACTACATGTTCCTGTGCAGGTATGTGCAGCCCTTTCGGCAAAGACTGGATGATTATCGAGGCGACTAATCTGCCTGGTGCCAGAGAAGGTCAGAACGTTATTGTTACCTATGAAGTGGAGGATGAATTAAAGGCTTCTTTTATTTTATATATCCTTCCTTTGATCAGCCTGGTTCTTGGCGCCATACTCGGAGTCTGGCTTGATCCTTTGCATAATCAGGATTTATCTTCAGTAATTGGTGGCTTTGGTCTTTTAACTTTGACCTACCTTGCTATAAGATTCTATTCCCAGAAAAAATACAGACTGGAGCAGAAGTTTAATCCGGTAATTCGAGAGATCCTGCCTTAGCCCTGGGCAATTCCTTCCAGCAGGTAGTATATCTTGGAGAAAGCATTTTCCTTTCCATTTGCCACGGTTTTTCTGTTCCTGCAGCCGCTGGTTTAAGGGTATTTCTTCCCCATCTAAGGTTAATCCTGTCCATAACCTCCAGGATCTTACGCTTTTTGTTACGCTGGCTTCTGGAAGGCATAAAGAAAGTCATCTGGGTGCGGTTTCTATGTTCAAATCCAGAGAGCATTACGCCGGCTTTTTTGTATTCATGGTCTGGCTTATAAATTTTTTCCAGGATTTCCCAGGCGCACTTTATGAGATCAGAAGGGTAGTCTGTGGGGAAGGGCAGTCTTGCCTGATGAGAGCATGAATACTGGGGATCATGTTTATTGAACTTATTGGTATGGATAAAAACCATAATATTTGAACAGACGAATTTCTGGGCCCTCATTTTTTCTGCGGCCCTGATTACGTAACAGGCTATGGCTTCCTTGAGTTGATCAATGGAATGTACGCATTGCCCAAAGGACCTGGAGCTGATAATGGATTTATTGGGAACAAATGAATCATTTACAGGCAGACAGGAGATTCCCTGGATTTCCATAAGAGTTTCAAGCCCAGTAACGGTCATCTTTGATTTTACCCATTCTCTGGTCTGATTTGAAAAATCCAAAGCATTTCTGATATTGTAACTTTTAAGAAATAAAGAGTGTTTGCGGCCTATTCCCCATATGTCTTCTATGGGAGTTTGAGCAAGGTAGGCGGACGCATGAGGATTATCCATCAGGTTGAGAACACCACCATGTTCAGGATGTTTTTTGGCAAAACGATTGGCTATCTTGGCCAGTGTTTTGGTTGAGCCTATTCCGATGGATGTGGGAATTCCTACCCACCTGAGGATATTTTTCCTGATTTTTCTGGCGAATCTTTCTGGAGTTTCCGGCAGGTTATTTAAAAGCAGGAAAGCTTCATCTATGGAGTAAATTTCAATGTCCGGTACCATGCTGCTCAGAGAGTTCATAACCCTGGCCGACATATCACCGTACAATGAATAGTTAGATGAGAAGATTTTTACATCATGCTGGCTGAAGATATTTCTGAATTTAAAAGCCGGAGCGCCCATGGGTATGTTTAACTCTTTGGCTTCATTGGACCTGGCAATAACGCAGCCATCATTGTTGGACAGAACAACAACCGGTACATTTCTGATCTTGGGATTAAAAACCCTTTCACAGGAAACATAGAAATTGTTGCAGTCCACCAGGGCAAATATTCTGGACATGAGTTAATATTTGTTTAAATCAGCTTTCTGATGACAGCAGTGACTACGCCCCAGATATAACATTCCATGCCTCTGGTGATGTTAATGGGGCTGTAGTGCTGATTTTCAGATAAGAGGGATATCTTTTCACTCCGGATGCTCAAGCGTTTTACAACCATTTCATTATCGATCACAGCCACCACTATCCTGT
>JBHEPK010000219.1:476-2926 GCA_046260325.1 Desulfonatronovibrio sp. | reverse complement strand
GCCCAGTGAAATACCTTTAAGCTTTCATATGATTCCCAAAGAAGAAGTAAGTCATGTATCATGGCTGCTTGAGGAAAAGAAGCAAGTACCAACTCATATCCTTTTATATGGTCCTCCAGGAACAGGTAAAACCAGCTTTGCCAGAGCCATGGCTGAATCCATTGGAGTCCCTGCTTATGAAGTCTTGCAGGATGAAAAAAATAAAACCAGCAAAAGAAGAGCTGCTGTACAGGCCTGTCTGAATATGACTAACAGTGGAGAAGGTTCAGTGATAATTATTGATGAAGCCGATAAAATGCTCAACACAATGGAACATTTTTTCTCTGGCGAAGTCCAGGATAAGGGCTGGTTAAACAGCATTCTTGAGGAGCCTGGAGTCCGGGCCATATGGATCGTTAACAACACATTGGAAATAGAAAAATCGGTGCTTCGACGCTTTTCTTACAGCCTGTATTTTTCACAATTTTCAAGACAGAAAAGAATGCAGCTCTGGAAAACTATAGTCAGACATAACGAAGTTGGTCGCTATTTCAGGAAAGACACAATCTACAGATTAGCTGAGGACTACGAGGTAAGTCCTGGAATAATCGATCTGGCCATAAAACAAACAGCAGAGGGAGCCGGCAAAAAAGGGATTTCTTTTGTCAATAGGATTCGCATGGCCTTAGATGCTCATCTGAGGCTCTCCAATCAGGGCGCAAATCCTAAGAAACAGAATGCTCTGGATAAAAACTTCAGTCTTGATGGACTAAATATTCACGGGAATATTGAAGAGACGATATCCCAGCTCAAAGTCTTCAATGACAAAATTAAGCATGTATCAAGCAGTGATGTGCGCCAGTACAATCTCTTGTTTTATGGCCCTCCTGGTACAGGTAAGAGTCAACTGGCCAAGTATTTGGCCAAGGAACTGGACAGAGATATAATGATCAAAAGAGGCAGCGATCTAATTGATAAATATGTTGGAGAAACAGAAAAACGCATTGCCGGGATGTTTGCCGAGGCAGAGATTAGAGAAGCAGTTCTTGTGGTGGATGAGGCTGATTCATTCATCTTTGGTCGAGAAATGGCTCACAGATCATGGGAAATAACCATGGTCAATGAGTTCCTGACCTCTATGGAAAGCTATCAGGGAATCCTCATTTGTACCACAAACAGGTTCAAGGGTTTGGATAACGCGTCCATACGCCGCTTTAATCAGAAACTTTATTTTGACTATCTCGACAACAGCGGTATTAAAATATTTTACAAAAAATTTCTGTCCCCCTTGTGCAAAGACAAGATCATGCATGAACAACTGACAAGACTTGGTAAAATGATCAACCTTACCCCTGGAGATTTTAAAAACATCCGGGATATCCATGCCATGAAAAATGGCAAAATAAGTCACAACATGCTCATAACCGCCCTTGAGCAGGAATCTAAGCTCAAAGAACAGCAGGAAGGCAAAAAGGTGGGATTTTAACTATGGAAGCAGACAACAGTTCATTTATTTTACTTGTTTTGGCATTTGGGGCGTAAATCACCATGCCTCATAAGCTGTCCAAATCCAAAATCCTTTCAGGAATCCAGTGCCCCAAGAGGCTCTGGTTAGAAGTCCATCGCCCCGATCTGCTGGAATATGATCAAGCCACTCTGACAAGAATGAATGCTGGGCATCAGGTTGGTGAGCTTGCTTGTAAATATCTTGCCCCAAAAGGACTTTATATCGGTCTGGAAAATAGCTTCGGCCATGCCTTGGAAGAGACCGCAAAGCACTTTGACTCTGATACTGCAAAGCCTCTTTATGAGGCCACTTTTGTCCATGACGGAGTGCTTGTGCGCTCTGATATTGTCGTCCCTACGAAGTCCAGCCTTATGGTCACTGAAGTAAAATCATCCACCAGTGTAAAGGAATATCATCTGTGGGACTGCGCTGTTCAATACTGGGTCATTAATGGACTGGGTAGAAAAGTGCGCAGCATTAAGGTGGCAGTTATTGATTCATCCTTTGTTTATCCTGGAGGCGGCGATTATCAGGGTCTTATGCGCATTAAGGATGTGACTGATAAAGTAATGGCGCTTCAGCCGAAGGTAAATGAATGGATCAGAGAGTGCTTAGATGCTCTGCAGGGTTCAGTCCCGGACATGGATATTGGAGATCATTGTTCATCTCCTTTTGGCTGTCCGTTCGCAGACTTCTGCACACCAGAGGATGGACCGAAATATCCCCTGGAAGGCCTGCCCCGCATCAGGAAACGTTTGCTTGACCAATTAAGGCATGAAGGCATCCAGGACATACGAGACATTCCTGAAGACAGGCTGCACAATCCTAACCATAAATGGGTCAGACGGGTGACTATTTCAGGCAGAGCCGAGATTCTCCCTGGTGCTGATTCAACCCTTCAGTCATTTCCGTATCCCAGATATTATCTTGATTTTGAAACAGCCCAGCTTGCGATACCTGTCTG
>JBHEPK010000219.1:0-466 GCA_046260325.1 Desulfonatronovibrio sp. | reverse complement strand
GAATTTTTGGATCTGACAGGAGACTCGCCCATGCGCGGGTTTGCCGAATCCCTGGTTGCCGCTTGTGGAAAAATCGGCCCCATATTTGTTTACGGAAGCTTTGAAGCGCAAATCCTCAGGCAGCTGATGTCCATGTTCCCTGATCTAAAGGCCCAGCTTAAGTGCCTTATCCAAAGAATTGTAGACCTGCTCCCTATAGTTCGCCAGCACTACTATCACCCGCAGATGTATGGAAGCTGGTCACTCAAAGCAGTTCTGCCCTGTCTTGCCCCTGATCTTAATTACAGCGATCTGGATGGTGTTCAGGACGGAAACCAGGCCCAGGAAGCTTATGCAGAAGCAGTCTCACCGGATACAACTTCAAAACGTAGAGAGGAAATACGAAAAGCCTTATCAGCTTATTGTGAACTGGACACTTTGGCGTTGGTCAGGATTGTAAAGGTTTTGAGTGGGTGAGGTTATTGGG
>JBHEPK010000218.1:0-2928 GCA_046260325.1 Desulfonatronovibrio sp. | reverse complement strand
GTACTGAACCTCCACGAATAAAATTGCCGTTATCATCCACCATTTCTTCAAACATTACTCTAAAATTGTCTCCCTTCCGGATATCTCTCTGAAAATCAACATCAAAAGAATAGGCCCTGATCATCAACATCAGGATTTCCAAGGGTATGTCTGCATCTACAGCTGCATTATAAAGGCTGGAGGAGATCTCTGCCCCTGCTCTTGCCGGTCTTGCCTGTAGCTCCTGTACAATTTCTGTGGCCACAAACCCGTTTTCAGAACAGCGGGCAACCTGGATTTCCTTAGTCACATCCAGTTTGAGATTCATGCTTTGAAACATTGGGGCATAGTTTTCTCTTGATTCAAAAGCCAGGACGATTTCATGATCCTGTCGCAGCCTTCTGGGATTAAACACCTCTGCGAGAGTGGAGATAATTGTATGTGCTTCAGTCCTGTCGAGCCCTTCTTTAGTAAGCAAGGCAATAAGGGTGTCTCCTGAAGATATGGAAACAGTTTTTTCCTGGATTGACGATACTGGCTCAGCTTCCACCTGGTCGACAATCGCCTCTGGATCAGCGACTCCCTGATTCAGGTGAGGAGATGAAGCCACCTGAGTAACAGCATCGTTTTGGTCAACCTGGTTATTCTTTACGGCCGGCTTGGACTTTTCAGTCAAGCTGGGGGACTGTGCCGTTTGTGGCGAAGATTTATAATCAAACCCTACAAGAAAATACGATAATACAAATATGCACAAAGCAATGCTCACCCACAAAGGCTTCTTGCTCCGTTTACGCTTAAAGCTTATGCTTGATGATTTTCTGTAGGAAGGCACATAATAGTTCATAAGCAGTCCTCAATAATGAAGTTGATAGTTCTTTCAACCATAAAACTAAACAACCTAATGAAAAAAATTATCAATTGCAATTTATTGTTTTAACTAAAAATTAAGAACATCCAGACAAATTAATTATCCTGATCTTTAAAGCCATCCCTGACCACTTTGAATTCCCCGGTATCCGTATTCAAATCATAAATATTGAAATTATTCTTAATATCCAGGCCTTCGTAATGCACGGCAAAATTTAAAGAAGCTGACCCCTCTTCACCGCTCGTTATTCTGTGAAAAACAAACTTTGGCCAGACCAGCATTGCAGGGCCGTCAAAAATCAGCTTGCCTTCCTTGAAAATTTGCTGGGGGGTAACCGTAAAATTAAGCATCCCATGCTCTTTAATATAAATATCAACATTGCGGGTCCCATAAAGCACGATGAGATTGTCTGCCTGGTGGGGATGCATGTACCATGGACGTTCAACATCACCAACAGGCCCAGGAGAAACAGCTGACTTTTCATGCAGGACCCTGTCCATGGCTCCGATTTCAGGCAGAAAATCCATGGGAACTTTATCAAAGTAAACTCCTGGTGTGTGCCTGAATTTTATTAATGATATTATTGAGTAAAAATTATCAACTTTTTCAATTATTCTGTCAGTCATGATTGCCTCCTGAATTTAAAAAATTAAAGTAAAGCTTGAGGAAACTTGTGCCATAGACAACTCTAAAAATAAAGTCTTGTCAACGGTCTTTGTATATTTTTCACAAAGTAATCAACAGACTGCAAAAACTAAAACGCTTCACTTTTAATCAAATATCTGTAATAAAACATTTTTTTTTAGATAACCACATTTGACTTAGGCAAATTAAGTAAATAATCTTGCAATTTTGCAAGTCGGTTCCATGGGAAAAGTCTTTTTTTCCGGATGCTGAAACTGTTGATTTTCTTTCAGGAAAAAGAACCTTTTCCAGGTGAAAACAAGTTATTAAATTTAACCAAAAAAGGGGTATGAAGTTGCATATAGTTACCGGTGGTGCGGGATTTATCGGCAGTGGATTTGTCTACCAACTCAATCTCATGGGCATTGATGATATTCTAATAGTCGACAATCTGGGCTGTACTGACAAATGGAAAAACCTGGTCAATCTTAAATATAGCGACTATGTCCACAAAAATGAATTTCTTTCCCGTCTGGAAAACGGACAATTCAAAAATATTGAATCAATCACACATATGGGGGCCTGCTCTTCCACCACTGAACAGGATGCTGATTACCTCATGACCAACAATCTTCAGTACTCAAAGGCACTGGCCAGGTATTGCGTCAGCCGCAACGCCCGGTTTATAAACGCCAGCAGCGCTGCTACATACGGAGACGGCAGCCTGGGATTTCCCGATGACCATGATCAGCTTCAACAACTAAAACCCCTTAACATGTACGGCTACTCCAAACAGCTTTTTGATCTCTGGCTCCAGAGAAAAGGACTTCTTGGGAGCACTGTGGGAATTAAATTCTTTAATGTCTACGGACCCAATGAGTATCACAAAGGCAACATGCAGAGTGTTGTGCGCAAGGCTTATTTTCAGATTAGAGAAACAGGCAAGGTCAAACTTTTTAAATCTTACCATCCTGACTACGGACATGGTGAACAGAAAAGAGACTTTGTGTACCTCAAAGACTGCCTTAAAGTTATGGAGTGGTTTCTGGAAAAAAGGGAGATAAATGGAATTTTCAATCTGGGCAAGGGTGAAGCCAGATCATGGAATGATCTGACCAAGTCAGTATTCAGTGCCATGAGCCTGAAGCCGCAGATTGAATACATTGAAATGCCCCAGGAGCTGCGGGGAAAATACCAGTACTACACCAGAGCACCCATGGACAAACTAAAAAAAGCAGGATGTCCGGTAAAATTCCATTCCCTTGAGGATGGTGTCCAGGACTATGTCCAGAACTACCTCATGCAGGAAGACCCATATCTGTCAGCCTCTTAGTAAAGACTTTTAACTGACTGCTGTTCCTTAACAGCGTGTTGAAAAAATCCTTATCCAACAGTCCGTTCAAAAACCTCAAGTGCAAGGAGCAAAAAAAGTTCAAGGTCGCGGCGTATTTATGATA
>JBHEPK010000217.1:2580-2952 GCA_046260325.1 Desulfonatronovibrio sp. | reverse complement strand
TATCTGCATTTTCAACAGTATCAGCTGCAAAAGTCAAAATGGTGTGCAGGCCCTCTATCATCATATGCTGGGCTTTTGTCAGCTCGGGGTTTTTGAGGTCTTGTCCCAGCAGCAAAGTCAGTTCATAAAGCTGCTGTTCAAGGGTTTCCTGGGTCCTGTGCCGATTCTGAATATGGATAAGTGTTTCCGCATCATTTTTTCTCATGTCCTGGCCGAACAATTCAGTGAAGATTTCATTAATCCCCGAGTTTAGCTCTAAGGCGGCCTGGTGCAGATCATCAAGACTGCCATGGACCTGAATCTTTGATTCTTCTTTTCTCAGAGGCTGTAGATAAGAGGGAAGCCTGGATACTATCCTGTCCGACTCTTTGA
>JBHEPK010000217.1:0-2538 GCA_046260325.1 Desulfonatronovibrio sp. | reverse complement strand
CTTTTCTTCAATAGTGTTTCCCATAAATTTAAAGATTGAATCAAGGGTATTATCTCCCAGCAGCATGCTTGTCTGAAGGAGCAGGACCAGGACAAGACTGCTTGAAAAGTCTGCAATGGATTTGACTAAAGCCACCTGTCTGGACATTCCTGAGATGCTGCTGGACATGATTAACCCTGAAATTCCAGAGCCAGTGGCTGCTCCAAAAAAGGTTAACAGGACCTGGCTTAAGTCCATAATTCCAGCATGAGCCATGGGTATGGTCAGCAGGGCCACTGTAGACGATGACTGGGTAAGAGTTCTTAGAACTGCGCCAATCAGGAAAAGAAGTATGGGCAGTTCAGTACCCATTTCCATCATGTTCTGAACCCACAAGGTCTGGGCCAGATCAGTTGCAGTGGACTTGATCATATCAAATCCAAATAAAAGCAGGCCAAGACCGAACATGGCTAAAAGGATCTGCTGATGCTTGCCTTTTTTGTCAAAGACATACAAAAGACCTGAAATGGATAGAAAATATAAAATGGCCAGGTGAATATTCCAGGTGGCCAGAAATACAAGCAAAGTTGTTCCTATTTCAGCCCAGGACAGGATATACAGGGCGTTTTTCAGACTTATTATTTTTCCGGAAACCATGCCTGTGAGCACAAAGGCTGCTGATGAACTGCTCTGGGCTACTGCTCCTGAAAGAAAACCCCATAATGCTCCCAGACCCAGATTATCTGACCAGTGGGAGAATAGTTTTCTGATCCTTCTGCTGGCCACTTTCTTCAGGCTGGATGATATAAATCTCACCCCAACCAGGAAAAGGGCAATACCAGCAAGTATCTGGCCTGAAAGAATCCAGCCCAGGCTGCTTTTGGTTCGGGATTTCCGGTCTTTGGCAGTTAAGGATTCAATTTCTGCTGGCAGGATAATGTTTACAGGAGTCAGGGAAGTGTCGGATAATATTCTTTCCAGTACCTGCTGGGAAAGAAAAAAAGACATGAATTTTGCCGTTTGGATGGAGGGCTGTTTATTTACGACAATTCTGCCATTGTAAAATATGGGATAATCGCAACCTGAAGATGCAGAAAGATCTGGCATGCAGCCGTCAATGGACATTATTTGGATATTATACCCGTCAGGTACACCTCCTGCCGCGGTTATGGCTCCAGGGATGGAAGCAACCTGTTCCAGGGCCATTAAATTGGAAGGAGCCCTGATGCTGTTGGCTGGAGTCAAAGGACCCTGAAGCCAGTCCTGCATGACCCGTGTGATTCCGGAAAAATCGCTTCTAAGGATGACAGTTATGGGCAGATCAGGTCCTTCAAGTTCATTCCAGTCTTTATATTGACCCTTGTAAATTCCTTTTACCTGTTCTGAGGTCAGGTCATTGATCATCACCTGACTGGCTGCGAGCACCACAGGAAGTTTAACAAAAGGTATTTCAATCAGGGAATATGTCTGATAATCCGGGGCAAGGGGAATATCAGACATAGCTATATGGGCTGCTCCTGAAGCTACCTGAGCCTGTCCGATAACTGACCCTGTCTCATTAAAACTGAAGCGCACTTCAGGGTTCATGACTTCATATATGCCGGCAGCCCTGCGAACTAAGGGAATGAGGGCGGTGGAGCCGGAAATAACGATTTGGTTGTCACTTGATGCCCATGAATCAGATATGTCTGTGCCGGCAAAAAACAGGATGGTTAAAAGGCAAAGCAATGAGCCTGCCATGATTTTTTTTATAATGTTCATGTATGAGAAGGCAATCTGCTGAGACTTGAATTTTCTGTGATGATAGCCTTTGATATAATTTACTCATACTTTGTTACAATAGTATGACAGACAATGATATTGGTGAGCCTTGAGTTCTAAGCGTCCCACCCGGGCGGACCGGGATCAAACCTGCAAGTAACTTTAAATTACCTCAGCGCGAGAGAGATTGCCGCGCTCGCCCCGGTTGAATGGCTCCGCCTACACTGCGTGTATTCAACTGGGTAAAAAGACTCGCTCGCAATGACACCTGACAGCCACAGACGTGGTTACGCAACACCTGTCATTGCGAGAGAGCGTAGCGAACGAAGCAATCTGTATGGCAAAAGTATAAATGGCTGAATTGGTTGCCTATTCGCCTTAAGTTACTTAGAAGAAGAAGGGGGGCAGGAAAAAATGAAATTAGACGGCCGGGTTCGATGAATTCCTTATACTTTCAATTGATAAGATGTAGATTGACAGTTATTAGTATATAAATAATTAATACATATGATTGATTGGACGCAGGTAATCGGCTTTGAGTGGGACGCTGACAAGTGGGACGCTGGCAATACTCGAAAAAATGAGGATAAGCACGGGGTTTGTCAGTCCGCAGCGGAACAAATCTTCTTTAATGAACCGCTTTTAACTTTGAAAGACAGCAAACATAGCCAAAGAGAAATCCGTTACCATGCACTTGGAAAAACTGGTGATATGCGATTTTTGCACATCACTTTTACAATTAGGAGCAATGGTAGACTTATTCGAGTTATTTCCACTCGAGATATGCACCGTAAAGAG
>JBHEPK010000216.1:0-3007 GCA_046260325.1 Desulfonatronovibrio sp. | reverse complement strand
TGGCTTGCAGGGGTCTGGTTCCTGGATAGAAAACCAGGCAGTCCAGGACTGTCTGGCTTTGTGGCTTCCAGCGTTTTTTTCAGTCTGTTGCCCATGGCCGGTTTGTCCCTGGCACTGTTTCTGGGGTGACCTCGTAAGCCCAAACCATTCATTTGTTCAGTTGGCTGGGAGACCATATTGATGCCGGTGATTTTGTCTAACGGGATGATGGCCGGTCAAACAAGCAGCAATGCGAAAAAACAAAGAGAACAGGGATTTTGCCTGATCTGGCAAAAAATGTGGTCAATAGATACTGTATTTTTAGAGGATTTTGACTCTTATGTTGTTACGAAAAAAGGATAAATGACATGAATGGATACTTTACCGCCCTGAAAGATATCGAACATCATCAGACCCACAAGTTCGGCAACAAGACATGTTCTCTTGCGCTTCTACAGAAGCATGGAATGAGGGTGCCTGATGCATATGGCCTCAGCACGGATGTATTCCTGGCATTTCTGAAGAATGCAGGCCTGGGAGAGATTATTGACAGCATGCTCAAATCGGAATCCCTTGAAAAAATGCGCTGGGAGGCCATCTGGGACTTGTCCCTGCGCATAAGAAACCAGTTTGTAAAGGCCAGCCTGCCTGAAAGGTTGGAAAACCTTGGCCAGGAGGCTGTGGCTATGTTGCCAAACGCCCCTTTTCTTGCTGTTCGCTCTTCCGCACCCGGAGAAGATTCCGGGGCAACCTCCTTTGCCGGACTCCATGAATCCGAAGTCCCGGTAAAGGGAGCTTCTGAAGTGCTGGATGCCATTGTCAGGGTCTGGTCTTCTCTATGGTCGGACAGGGCGCTCCTTTACAGGCGTGAGTTGGGTCTGGACCCTTCTATCAGTTCCATGTCTGTGCTTGTCCAGGAATGTATTCAGGGTGAATATTCCGGGGTGGCATTCAGCATCGACCCTACAGATGAAACCAGAGCGGTTATTGAATGTGTTCCGGGACTGAATACAGCCCTGGTGGACGGTTCAGTCCCACCGGCTCGCTGGATCCTGGACAGAAGAACTGGAAAGGTTATCAGCCATGACTGCGGCCCATGGGAACCGGGCAGGGATAGTCTGCCCGGCCCTGCAGAGTTGCAACGTGTCTGGGATTTAGCCATGAAATGCGAAGAATGTTTTGGCAAGCCCCAGGATGTGGAGTGGACCATGAAAGACGGGAAACTCTACTGCCTCCAGTCCCGTCCGGTAACAACCGCTGCCGAGCATCATGACTCTGCAGGCCAGGTAGACAAAAGACCATGGTACCTGAGCCTGCATTCCAGCTTTGAAAGCCTGCAGTCTTTGCGTCGGGAAATTGAAGAAGAACTGCTGCCTGCCCTGGAAAAACAGAGCCGTGATATGTCAGCTGTAAAACCTGGCAGCTTAGATGATGATGCTCTGATAGACGAAATTGTTTTTCGGCATTTGTCTTTTAGAAAGTGGAGAGAGATTTATTATTCAAGTTTCATTCCCATGGCCCATGGAGTCAGGTTGCTGGGCATGGTTTACAATGATGCTCTGCGCCCGTCAGATCCCTTTGCATTTACCGGGTTGCTGCGGGGCGGCGACCTTGAGGCAATGAGGCGCAATCAAGATCTGCAGGATCTGGCAGCAGAAGTTCGCAGGCATCCTGAGATTGCAGGCGCGCTGGAAAGAGGCGATACTTTTGATCGTGATAAGCCAGGAAGCAGGTTTTTTGAAATGCTTGAGATATTTACCCGGGAAAATGGCTCTCTTCTTTGCTCATCTGCGTGGTGCACAGAAGGTCAGCATGCCCTGCTTTCCCTAATTCTCGAGATGGCCAGGCAACCTTCGGGGCAGGCTTCAGAGTTAGTCCAGGAAAGTTCTGAGGCTGAAAAGGAATTTCTGCAAGCTTTTGCCCCTCACCGCAGAGATTTTGCGCGCCAGGTACTGGAGCTGGGCCGAGCAGCACACCGCATTCGCGATAACGATAACCTGGCCATTGGGAGGTTGCAGGTGGAGTTGATCCGGGCAGTGGATGAGGGCCGTATCAGGCTTGTATCCAGGGATGTTGCAGGCATAAGGTCTGCCATTGATGATATCCCAGGGGAATACTTAGATATTACAAGTCCAGCTGGCAAAAGCTCTTACAGCAGTGAACCATCACTAAACTCACAGCAAGGAATTTTCAAAGGCCATCCTGCAGGTCCTGGAGTGGCCAGAGGCTTAGCCAGGGTTATTCATGAGCCAGGAGACCTTTTTCAGTTCCGCAGCGGGGAGGTCCTTGTGTGTACAGCCATGGATCCAGGCATGTCTTTTGTTGTGCCCATGGCATCAGCAATTGTTGAGGCCAGAGGAGGCATGCTGGTACATGGAGCTATTATTGCCAGAGAGTATGGAGTTCCCTGCGTGACCGGACTGAACAGTTCTCTGGAACTTATCAATACCGGAGACATGCTTCTGGTGGACGGATATAAAGGAATTGTTACACTTCAAAATGAATACGCACTATGAAAGCTGAAGAGTTTGATAAAAAATTTAATCAAGGTCAGGATGATATAATTGACGACCTTGACTTGTCCACCGCACGACGTGTCAATCTGGTGCAAAAGAACATAAAGGATTATATTTCGGAGTTTAGGGGTGTATTCACAAAGTTTACCTCAATGCCAAAAGAGTTTTAGCACCAATTTAAAGCTTTCCGAAGTTTCAGTTTACGATCTCAGCATATTTTTCTGAGGCAATGTAAAATAGCCTTGACGGGTTGTATCCTGCGAGATACATTAAGGGACGGTTACTGAGCTTTTGAATAAATTGGAGGATTAAATCATGAAACTTAAAACAAAATCTTTTGACATTGCCGAACATTTGAATACCCCGGAAGAGATTCGCGGCTTTCTGCAAGAAGTTGCTGCCACTGGCGACGAATCCGACTTCATCCACGCCTTGAATATCGCTGCCAGAGCAACAGGCATGACCGAGGTCGCTAAAAAAGCCGGTGTTACCCGCGCAAGCCTGTATAAATC
>JBHEPK010000215.1:0-3028 GCA_046260325.1 Desulfonatronovibrio sp. | reverse complement strand
CCGCGCTCGCCCCGGTTGAATGGCTGCGCCTACACTGCGTGTATTCAACGGGGTAAAAAGACTCGCTCGCAATGACACCTGACAGCCACAGACGTGGTTACTCAACACCTGTCATTGCGAGGGAGCGAAGCGACCGAAGCAATCTGTATGGCAAAACCATAAGTCTTAGTTTATAGAGGGCTGTTCTCAATATATTTTTTCATCTGCTCAAAGACCTGGTCCGGGTTAAGATGACCTGTGTCAATGATAAATGCGTCAGGAGCAGGTTTAAGGGGGGCAATGGCCCTGTTTCTGTCCTGTTCGTCTCTTTTTATGATCTGTTCAAGAATCAGGTTATAGTCCGCATCTTTGCCCATTTTCAGAAGTTGGGTCTTTCTTCTTTCTGCCCTTATCCTGGCTGATGCGTCTAAAAAAAATTTGTAGTGGGCATTGGTAAAAACAATACTTCCCATATCCCGGCCTTCAGCCACGAGAGATGTTTCCTGTCCGATGCTCTGTTGTGATTTTGTGAGATACTCGCGGACGATTTCCAGGCGGGCAAAGTCAGAGGCCCGCATTCCTACTTCTTCGGTTCTGATCTCATCCCCCAGGATTTTTTTATTAAGAGTCACGCGACTATTCCAACCTGAGCCTTGAATGCCGAAACTGATACTTTCCAGGATCTTTTTTATTTTATTTTCATCTGATTGCGGGTCTTCATTGCCAAGCATCCATCCAACCGCCCTGTACATGGCTCCTGTATCAAGATAGGCAATTTTAAAGCTTTCAGCAAGACGTCCGGCGAGGGTTGACTTACCAACACCGGCAGGCCCGTCAATGGTAATTATCATATGGCTATTTTTCATCTAAGATGGCCTTTAAGCCTTTAATCAGGGTATTGTTTTCTTTTACCGTACCAATGCTGATGCGCAAAAGATCCGGGAGGCCGTAGCTTTTAAGGGGTCTGATAATAATGCCCCGGCTGAGAAGTTTTTCAAAAATATCCCAGGCATTGGATGGCGGCTTAAACATGATGAAATTGGCCTGGGAGGGATAAACCTGACCCCCCATTTTTTCCAGCTCCAGTGATAAAAGTCTTCTTTCATTTACAATAAGCTCAAGGGTTGTATCTTTAAATATTTGGTCATTCAAAGCGGCTATACCAGCTTTTTCAGCCAGGATATTTACGCTGAAAGGAAGTCTTACCCGTTTAAGATAGTCTGTTAGAAAATGGGGCATTATTCCATAGCCTATTCTCAGACCTGCCAGGGCGAACATTTTGGAAAATGTTCTTAAAACCACAATATTTTCAGACTCAACAGCCGGAACGAGAGATGAATATTTTTCTACTGGTGAAGAAAAATCAATATATGCTTCATCGATGATTAGAATACATGACTTGGGAAGTCTCTCAGCGATCCGGCCAAGTTCAGTAGATGGGACGGCATGACCAGAAGGATTGTCAGGATTGGTTATAAAGACAATTCTGGTATTCTCATCAACCAGGCTCAGCAATCCTTCCCAGTCAAAGGTGAAATCATCTTTGAGGGCATGTTGTCTGAATTCAACCCCGCATAGTCTTGACTGGAGTTTGTAAATGCTGAAGCAGGGTTTAAAGGCTACAATATTATCCCTGCCGGGAACAGCCGTGACCCTGATTAAAAGATCGATAATTTCATCAGAACCATTGCCGCATACAATTCTCTGATGATCAATGTTCAGATATTGGCCAATGGCTTTGCACAAATCAGGATTTCCTGCTGCTGGATATCTAAAGGCCAAAGGAGCATTTTTCTGGATCACTTCCTGGACAACAGGAGATGTCCCCAGGGGGTTCTCGTTGCTGGCCATTTTTATGACATTGTCCAGCTTATACTTCTTCCTTATTTCATCAATGGAAAGACCTGGAGAATACGGTTTGAATTCCATAACCTCAGGTCTGATAAGTTTACTTAAATGGTTTTTCATGATTGATTCCAGATGGGCAGGCTATGAACAGTTATTGCTGATCTGCTGCTGAAGATTTTTTTCTGCGCGGATTATTCTTAAAAAAGTGCCTCTGGGCAGGTCAGTGCTCACTGGGCCATGCAGATTGGCCCAAACAGGCAGGACAAGGGCACTGCCCCATGTCTGGCCTTCAACGCAGATATTTATGGTCATTTCCTTTCCCAGATCAAATGATTTTTCACCCGGTATAAACAGTCCCTGGTGTCCAAGAAAGTCCTGTTTCCAGATTTTCAGGAAGTCGTTGATGGTAGTAAGTCTTAGTTCCATGGTTTCAAAATCTAAATTATTTCAGGCCTTATAAAAATAAGCAGTTCGTCTTTCCTGTTACTTCTAAATTCATTCTTGAACAGCCAACCTAAAATGGGAACATTTCCAAGGTTAGGTATTTGGTTTTGTGTTTGATCTTCGACTACCTTTTTTATGCCACCGATGGCGATGATTTCTCCACTTTCTACAAAGAGTCTGGTATTTATCCTGCGGGTTTCGATGGCAGTCACATCAAAAGCAGCAACAGGGTTATCATCGTTTATCTTAATTAATAATATGAGGTTGTTGTCCCATGTAATCTGTGGGGTGACAACAAGTTTTAATGTAGCATCCTGGAATTTTGTGTCGGGGTTTCCATCTTTATCCCTGGTTGTGAAGGGTATTTGAATCCCCTGTTCAATGGAGGCTTCTTCGTTGTTCAGAGTGATAATTTTAGGCGAAGAGATGGTCTTGGATATTGACTGGGTTTCGCCAAGCCTGAGTTGAGCGTCCAAAGTGAAGAGATTCCCTGAAAAGCTTTTTAGGCTACCCCCGACTGAGATAAAATCATCCGCCATTGTGGCCGGGAAGTTCATGCTCTCAAATTCCATTCCACTTAGTATTTTTCCGCTTGGCGAAAAAGCGTTTTGCTCAGGATAAAGAAAGTTCCATTTAACGCCTAATCCTCGCCTGAACTCTTCCGTAGCATAGACGATCCTGGCTTCTATGTTGACCTGGCGTTCAGCTCGGTCGAGCCGTTCGATAAGAGGGATGATTTCTCCAACAGAGGATGACG
>JBHEPK010000214.1:0-3097 GCA_046260325.1 Desulfonatronovibrio sp. | reverse complement strand
CCATGGCCATGCGCGGGGTTGAATATGTGATCCATGCCGCTGCTATGAAGCAGGTTCCGGCTGCTGAGTACAATCCAATGGAATGCGTCAAGACAAACATATATGGCGCGGAAAACGTGATTCATGCCGCTCTTGCGCATAATGTGGAAAAGGTCATTGCCTTGTCTACAGACAAGGCAGCTAACCCCATCAATCTGTACGGCGCTACAAAGCTCTGTTCTGATAAGATTTTTACTGCAGCAAACAACCTGGCTGGAGCTCACAAAACCATTTTCAGCGTGGTGCGTTACGGCAATGTGGTCGGCTCCAGGGGTTCAGTAGTGCCATACTTCGATAAACTTATACTCGGCGGTTCTGACCATCTGCCCATCACTCATGGAGACATGACCCGTTTCTGGATCACCCTGGAACAGGGGATTGATTTTGTTCTCAAAAGTTTTGAGCGTATGCGGGGTGGAGAGACATTTGTTCCTAAAATTCCCTCGGTAAAGATAGTTGACCTGGCCAAAGCCATGGCTCCTGAAATTCCTCAAAAGATTATCGGAATCCGGCCAGGTTAAAAGCTGCACGAGATTATGTGTCCGAGAGATGATTCTCACCTGACCATCGAATTCAATGACCATTATGTGATAAAACCTGGAATTAAATTTTTCAGTCGCAACAACGGCTTTCAAAAAAACGCCTTGGGCGAGGAGGGGAATATGGTTTCTCAAGGGTTTGAATATAATTCCGGAGACAACCCACATTTTCTGAACACTGAGGAAATATCCGAGTACAACCACATGGCCAGCATGACTTGACAGCGTGTTGAAAAACTCCTTATTCAACTGGAAGTTCAAAAATTTTAAGCGGCAGTCCGGCCCCACTTTAGCTAATTATGAATACTGAAATAAAATATATCACAGAACTTCATCCAAAAGGCTATTTGCCGGTAGATGCGAAAGTTATTAATCAACTTAAACCTGGACAGAGATTAAAGGTAACTATCCAGCCGCTGGATTATGATGTAGATTATAGTCAGTCCATAAAAGAATCCCAAAGCAAGGCTTCTGAGTTTCTCGACTTTCTGAAAAACAATGCAACCGGTGGTGGTTATAACGAACAGGTAATTTCGCGGAATTTCATTCATGAAGATTGATGGTGCCCCACTGGTTGATTCCAACATACTACTATATTCAGCCAACCTTGACTCGCCTTTTTATCATAAAGCTGTTGATATCCTCGCGCATTATACTCGTTCCGGTTTGTATGTTGCCGACATTAACCTTATTGAATTCTTTCAGGTAATAACTGATGGACGAAAAACAGCTTGCCCTTTTTCACCAGAAAAAGCATCTGAATTTATTAAGAAATTTGTAGATATCCCTGATGTTTGTGTTTTAAAGACCAGAACCTTGCATGAAATTCTATTTGATCATGACTTACATGAAGAAATTAAAGCTTTTAACATTAAACGCTTTGATATCTATGATTATCTTATTGCTGACTGCATGCGAGCTAATCAGGTTACAACAATTATCACAGGCAATATTAAAGACTTTAAAAAATTCGACTTTATACAGGCCATAAACCCATTTACCACCCCCCGGACCCCTGACCACGGACCCTGGAAATCGAATCCGGAGTTCATCCCATATGGCCGCCAGTCAATCACAGAACAGGACGTGTCAGTGGTCTGCTCAGTTTTGCGCTCAGACTTCCTCACCCAAGGACCTGTTATTCCCAGATTTGAGCAGGCTGTAGCAGACTATTGCAGAGCAAAATATGCTGTTGCGGTGAATTCCGCAACTTCAGCCCTGCACCTGGCCTGCATGGCTCTGGGGCTTAGGCCTTCAGATATTCTCTGGACTTCTCCCATCACCTTTGTGGCTTCAGCAAACTGCGCCCTGTATTGCGGAGCAGAGGTTGACTTTGTGGATATTGATCCGCGTACATATAACATGTCGCCAAAAGCCCTGGAATCAAAGCTGGAAACGGCAAAAGAATCTGGCAAGCTTCCGAAAGTAGTTGTCGCTGTACATATGTGCGGCCAATCCTGTGATATGCAGTTCATTCATGCCTTATCCAAAAAATACGGTTTCAAAATCATAGAAGATGCCTCTCATGCCATAGGAGGGCAATACCAAAACAGACCTGTGGGCAACTGCAGGTATAGCGATATAACTGTCTTCAGTTTCCATCCTGTTAAGATCATTACAACGGGTGAAGGTGGTCTAACTGTGACCAATAATGCAGAGCTGGCCGAGAGAATGGCCCTTTTGCGAAGCCATGGGATCACACGTAAACCCAAGTCCGTAGTCAGAAGTCAGACATCCGACATCCGAAGGCCCCCGGACCACGGCCCTCAAGCCTCCAACCTCGGGTTGCCAGCTTATTACTATGAACAAATCGCTTTAGGCCACAACTACCGCATGACCGATATTCAGGCTGCTTTGGGGCTCAGCCAGATGAATCGACTGGATGAGTTCGTGGCCAGACGCCGTGAACTGGCCATGCAGTATGATAACCTTTTAGCTGATCTCCCTCTGACTATTCCCTGGCAGCATCCGGACTGCTCCTCAGCCTGGCATTTGTATGTTGTCCGGCTCGACCTGGAAAAAATCAATGTTACACGTAGACAGGTTTTTGAATATTTGAGAAAAAAGAATATAGGTGTCAATGTTCACTATATCCCGGTACATACTCAGCCTTATTATCAGGCCATGGGCTTTGGCTGGGGAATGTTTCCGGAAGCCGAGAAATATTACCAGGAAGCTATCACTTTGCCCTTGTTCCCGGCCATGACTGATGAAGAGCAGAACCGGGTGGTGGATGTTTTGCGTGAGGGAGTGACAAAGTAGTGGCAACAAAATATCAGAAACTTCTCTTCATGGTTTTACGAGGACTTTCAGATAAGAACGTAGCTTTCGATGATCTTCGCAAACTTTTGTTGAAAATGGGTTTTGAAGAACGTATAAAAGGATCTCATCATAACTTCAGAAAAGCCGGAGTTGTTGAAAAAATTAATCTGCAAAAAGACGACGGAAAAGCAAAAGCTTACCAGGTCAGACAAGTCAGAAATGTTATTCTGAGGTATAAAATGGGAGATAATTTATAA
>JBHEPK010000213.1:1855-3098 GCA_046260325.1 Desulfonatronovibrio sp. | reverse complement strand
GTTTAGGTGGACTGCTATACAAAGCTTTGTTACTTTGTCATATTAATTAACAAAAGTTAAAAATGTTCCGTAATGAACTGTAAGTCCCTATATAAATTTCCCTGAATAATCAACTTTTTTACAACATAAATGTATATGGAAAATTATAATTTCAGTACTGGAATTGACAGCATGGACCAGGCCTTCAAAGGACTGAGAACCGGCGATAATGTTGTCTGGCAGATTGATTCCATTGAAGACTATTCTCATTTTGTTATGCCATACAGTGACTATTGTAAATTCAATAATATACCCCTTATATACATAAGATTTGCAAGGCACAGACTTCTTTTAAAAGATGAAAAAACTACAGCAACCTATCGTTTGAATCCCCAGCAGGGTTTTGAGAGTTTTATTTTCAAAATCCATTCTATAATTTATAAGCACGGCAAAGGCTGTTGCTACCTGTTTGACTGCTTGAGCAACCTTTCATCAGACTGGTATTCAGACAGGATGCTTGGTAACTTCTTCATGCTTACTTGCCCTTATCTGGGCAGAATGGAAACCATTGCCTATTTTGCCCTGCAGCGAAACATACATTCTTTTCACGCAGCAAGCCCTATTCTCAATGTAACTCAGCTTTTTCTTGATGTTTACACTCATGAACAGGATGTTTTTGTACACCCGATAAAAGTTGATAACAGACATTCATCAACAATAAATACCCTTCATCAATTACAAGGTAGTAATTTTGCTCCTGTGGATACCAGCGATAAAATCAGTCAGGTTTTGAGTAAAAAAGCCTGGTCCAGACTGGACTCAGCTGCTCATACCCTGGGATACTGGAGCAAGACGTTTTCTGAGGCTGAGCAGGCTCAGGCTGACTATGAGCATGGTTTGATAAGTGAAAAGGAAATAAATAAGTGGCTTATCAGACTCTTAAAAATGATCTTTTCCAGAGAACAGAGAATCCTTGAAATGGCCAAAGAGTACCTTAGTCTGAATGATATACTTTTTATCAGGCGCAGAATGATTGGGACAGGACTTATGGGCGGGAAAAGCAGTGGTTTTTTGTTAGCAAGGGCCATACTCAAAAAAATAGATTCTCAAAGATGGAACAAAAGATTAGAACCTCACGACTCCTTTTATATAGGATCTGATGTTTTTTATACTTTTCTTGTTCAAAATGGAGCCTGGTGGATAAGGCAGCAACAACGAAACCCGGAACTCTTTCTTAAAGATCTGGACCGGGCCAGATCTCAGA
>JBHEPK010000213.1:0-1777 GCA_046260325.1 Desulfonatronovibrio sp. | reverse complement strand
TGAATCAAGGTCCGAGAGGACAGCGACTGGCAGAATTCATTGAGGCAGTAAGACATATTTATGCCTCTTCCATCAGTGAAAAAGCCCTTACTTACAGAAAGCAAAGAGGACTTCTGGATAAAGATGAGCAGATGGCTCTTCTAATCCAGAGGGTTAGCGGGGTACATTATAAAAAATATTTTTTTCCCCAGTCTGCTGGAGTTGGTTTTTCTTTTAACCCATATGCCTGGAATGAAAAAGTTGATCCGGAATCAGGAATGCTCAGGCTTGTGTATGGACTTGGAACCAGGGCGGTGGACCGTTCAGATGATGACTATACAAGAATTATCGCCCTTAACGAGCCTTCCATGCAGCCACTTATAAATTATGATGGCCATAAATATACCCAGCAAAAGGTAGACGTCCTCGATCTCAAGGCCAATTCTTTTTCTTCGATTTCTTTTAAAGACCTTTACAATGATTGTGAAAACCTGCCCATAAGGCCATATGCAAAGAAAGATATTCAGCTTCAGGCCAAAGCTAAAAAAATGAACATCAAGAATTTCTTTCCCTGGGTCCTGGATTTTTCTGAACTTCTGGAAAAAACAGATTTTGCCAATGATATGAAATTAATGCTCAAGACCCTTGAAAAGGCTTATGGGGCAACTGTGGATATTGAGTTTACATTAAATTTTTTCAGTGATGAGAGCGTCGAGAAAAAAGATTTCATGATTAACCTTGTCCAGTGCAGACCTCTCGATATTAAAGTTTCTGACAATCAAGACTCAATAGACGAAAATATTTCCTTAGAAAATACAATTCTCAAAAGTTCCGGTCCCATAATCGGCCAGAGTCGAAGCGATAAAATAGACAGGATTATATATGTGAGCCCTCAAAGCTATGGATATCTACCAGAAAGTGAGCGCTATTCAGTTGCCAGACTGATAGGCAGGCTTGCCCACGAAAAGACATGTAAATCCTGTTTCAATATTATGCTCATGGGCCCTGGTCGCTGGGGAACCAGTATTGCAGCCCTGGGAGTGCCTGTAAATTTTACAGAAATAAGTCCGGTTTCAGTGGTGTGTGAAATAGTAGCCATGCGTGAGGACTTTGTTCCTGATGTATCTCTTGGCACCCATTTTTTCAGCGATCTTATTGAGTTTGATATCCTGTATATGGCCCTTTACCCGGATAAACAGGGAAATGTCCTAAATACGAATTTTCTGGAAAATTCCCATAATAAACTGTCCCAGATCATGCCTGAAGAAGATAAGTGGTCTAAAACAGTTTTTGTTATAGATAAGGAGGATTTACCTGACAACTTTGCAATTCATCTTCATGCTGATGTAAAAAAACAGACTGCAATGAGCTATCTCGGCAAAAATTAGAAAATCAGATCATTGCAATGGATTTAATCAACCAAAAACATTAAAGTTAAACTTCAACAAACAAGGTAATTATCATGAAAATTAAGACACTTATTATGCTTGCTGGTTTATTATTTGTGTTTTCAGGCTGCAGCACAACACCGAATACTGTTGTCCTTCCTCAGGAAGGTGGAACATACCAGATCGTTGCCTATTCCAGCTCTGAAAACCAGGCCAATCAGGATGCTGTAGAAAAGGCTACGGATGTTTGTAACCAGAGAAACCAACACATGATAGTAATGAGTCATGCTTCTCAGTACCAGGGAGGTCTGGCCAAAGGTGACAAGGAACTGCTTAATGTGGCTTCACAAGTGGCAACCGTACTTGATCCATCCTTTTCTTCAGTAGACACATCTTCTTCAGAAGACTAC
>JBHEPK010000212.1:0-3101 GCA_046260325.1 Desulfonatronovibrio sp. | reverse complement strand
TCGTTCAGCACATCATTGTCACAGGAAAAGATGGATCAGGTAAGACGGTCCATAAGTTCTGCCCTGGACTTCTGAAAATTCGATAATAAAAGCAGGGAATGCCTCCAGGATCCTGAACTTTCATATCAAAATCTTGCGAACAGATATAAATATCAGACAGTTAAGCTTATGAAAATTAACAGCACAATATTGCCTGAACTGGAAATGAGCGGGCATATTATCTGCCTGAAATATGATCTGTAAATCCAATCAGGAATCATCCACTCCTTTGCATAAATCAGGTCTTTCCTGGCGGTTGTTTTGGACCAGCTGCAGGATATACTGCCGTCTATGGAAAGTATCATTTTTTCCTCCAGAACCCTATCCTGCTCCAGGAATCAGGCGATGCCTGATCCTGCTTGCTTTCCTGCCCCTGTTTGGTGTTTTTCAGCTGATTCACTGGTTTTTTCTTGTCCTGGACAGAATATTTTTTCCTGAATTCATGAATATTAACGTTGAAAAGCCTCTGTTTATCCTGGGTGTTCCCAGAAGCGGAACCACTCATCTTCATCGGGTGATGTCCATGGATACCGGGCGGTTTACAGTTTTCAAACTGTGGCAGGTATTATTCGCCCCGGCTATCTGCCAACGCAAGATTGTCAAATTTGCTGGAAAGCTGGACAGGCTGGCAGGGCGGCCCTGCAAAAGGTTTCTGGATTTTACAGCCGGAGTTTTAACCAGAGATTTAAAGGATATTCATCATCTTTCCTTAGATCAGCCTGAAGAAGATTTTATTCTGCTTATGCCTGTAATGGCCTGCTTTATTTTGATTCCGGCTTTTCCACAGGTCAGGGAAATTTATGATCTGGCCTTTTTTGACCAGCGCTTTTCGCGGCAGCAGCGCATGGATATTATGAATTTCTATAAATCCATGCTTAAGCGGCACCTTTATTGTGAAGGCCGGCATGCGACCTTGCTTTCCAAAAATGTATCCTTTACCCCTATGCTCTCATCTCTTGAGGAAACTTTTCCTGACGCGGGGATAGTGGCCTGTGTCAGGAATCCCACAAAAACACTCGCATCTCAGGCAAGTTCCATGGAAAAAAGCTGGAAAATGTTTGGCAACAGTACAGAGTCCATGCTTTTCACTCAACTCTGGAAAGAACTTATGGACCATTATTACCAGGTGTTGGCAGAAGCTGTTTCCGAATCCGGTCATGCCCGGCTGCAATGCGTGGATATGTCTGCTTTAACCGCGGATCTGTCGGGAACAGTACTGCGGATATATGAAAAGCTGGACATGATCCCGGATGAGAGCTTTGTTAAAGCCTTGAAAAGTGAACATGACAAAGCATCTTCTTATTCCAGCAGGCACAGTTATGATCTAACCGAATACGGTTTTGACCCGGAGGACATCCAGCAGACCACCTGCCTGCTCTGGAAAACGATTAAGGATTCACCAGTGTGCTTGAGCAGGGATGTTAGAAAAGGACATGATGTTTTATAAGAATACCGTGAATAAACAGGTGAAAAGAAAAATATCTATCAATCCGGAACAGCTCAGACTGGCGGTTTTTTCAGATGCTTTTCCTTATCGCAACGGGGTAGGGGCCTATTACTGTGATCTTCTGAAACATCTTGCTCCAAGAATTGAATCTGTAGAACTTATCTGTCCGGAGCAGGATGTTCAGCCAGGGCGATTTAATTTTTCCGTGCCCATGCCCGGAGACAGATCTCAGAGATTGTGCCTGCCGGGGATAAAGCTAACCGCGAGTAAAATTAGAAACCTGCGTCCTCATGTAATCATTTCTGCCACTCCTGGCCCTTATGGAATCCTGGGATTGATTATGGCCCGGAGAACCGGCACGGATTTCTGTTATGGCTACCATACCCGGTATGATCAGTTGACAGGTCTATACTGGAACCGTGTGTTCGGGGCTGTAAGTTCTTTTTTCCTTCAAAGTCTGGACCGGTTTTTCATGCGCAGGGCCAGACTTGTATTCACCAATGGCAAAGATATGGTCAGTCTGGCTGAAGCATCCGGAGCCAGTCGGGTCAAATTGATCGGTACTCCTCTGGATCCTCTGCTTCTTGCTCCGCCGGTTCAGATATCAGATGAAGATGCCGGGCCAGTGCTTTTTGTGGGCCGCCTTGCCCCGGAAAAAAACATCCGGCAGATTATTGATGCTGCGACTGAACTCCCGGAAATATCTTTTATAATTGCGGGCACAGGACCATTGAGTGAGTATGTTCAGGAAGCAGCAGACAGGCTTTCCAATCTTGAATACGTTGGCTGGGTTGACCGTAAGTCTTTGACCAGTATTCTGGATTATCGCAGTCGGATTCTTGTTCTTCCTTCAAAGATGGAGTCTTTTGGTACAGTTGCCGTTGAAGCCATGGCCAGGGAAAGAATGGTCATAGTTTCGGATAAATGCGGGGTAGTGGACTGGCCTGAACTTGCTCCGGGTCTTGAAATCATTAAGGCTGGTTCAGGACTGGCTTCCAAAATCAGGGAGATAAGCGCGCTGCCCGCAGAAGAACGGCATGGAAGGCGTAAAAAAGCTCGGGAATGCTGTCTGTCTTTTGTCCACAGGACAATCATTGATTGGGAGCAGGCTCTTGCTGGGGACAGTGTATGAAACTGATGGTCAGTATTCACGATGTTATGCCTGAAAGCTTAGACAGGGTAGTGCGGATAATTGAATATATGGACAGGCTGAATCTTGACCCGGCGTCACTTCTTATCTCTCCTGGAAGCGACTGGAGCCGGGAACAGCTCATAACTCTTAAAAGGCTATTTCACAAAGGGCATGAGCCTGCCGGGCATGGCTGGAATCATCATATATTAGAGTGGGGCAGTTTATATCACCGCTTGCATGGGTTGTTGCTGTCCCGCCGTCAGGCTGAACATCTGTCCATAGACAAGGTCAGTCTGAAAAAAATGGTTGCTGAGTGTCATGCATGGTTCGCCATGAATAATCTGCCCGTACCAGAATTGTATGTTCCGCCTGCCTGGGCCATGGGTGATCTGGATCGGAAAGATCTCAGGATTCTTCCTTTCCGCTGGTATGAAACCCTTTCAGGCCTTTACGACAGTTCTGCAGATAGATTTTATCCTCTTC
>JBHEPK010000211.1:2693-3102 GCA_046260325.1 Desulfonatronovibrio sp. | reverse complement strand
TGGGAGATGTCCCTGTTTCGGCTGTAGATGAGGAAAACCCCTGCTTTTCCTGAATGATTGACCGGGGAAGAGGACGTGGTTCTGGAAAGCGGTCAGCCACATGAACCCTGGCTTCAAAAACAGGCTCCTCGCAGCTGTTGTCCGCAGGAGAAAACAGATAGAGCGTGACCTGTATTGCTTTGTGTTTTGGATTGGTATTGTCTGTTATCTGGGCCATGACCTTCAGGGAGAGATGACCGTCATTCAGGGTCAGCCAGCGATGGCCGCGGACGTTGTGCATGGCCGTGACTTGAAAAGAACTGCCCACCAGGGCGGAGGCTGCCTCCGCCGCAATTTCCATGGAGAATGAAAAGGGAACTACTGGCAAAGCTGAAAGCTCTTGGCCGGCACTCATCCGGCCCAAGCAATG
>JBHEPK010000211.1:0-2683 GCA_046260325.1 Desulfonatronovibrio sp. | reverse complement strand
ACCCTGCTCTGGCTGGGGGCAGGGGTATCCTTGCTTTGGCTGAACAGGGCGGTAAAAATCCGGGATTGAGATTGTAGAAAGTCGTTCATCAGCTCAAAGTGTTTGTGGGCTATGGCAGCTCGTACTGCACGGTCAGTTCGAGATGGTTCGGTCCCTGAAAAGGGCAAATCTCGTTGATCCAGTTCTTGATAGGCTTTTGTCGTCGGCTCCGGGATGGGGGATTTTGGTCGTGAATAGGCCTTATGCGGAGCCAGAAGTTTATTCAGGGCCAGGGGCAATCCCCGGACATAGCACTCTGCCACAAGATGTTGTATCTGCAATAATCCAGAGGTCTTCTTTACATTGGAGGCAATGGCCACATGCGGCTTGCCCCGGAGAATGTCATCCACAAAGGAGGTCAACAGGTTATTGGGGCCAACCTCAATAAAGTTACGAAAGCCTTTCTGGTATAAAGACTCAATGGTTTCCCGGAATTTAACCTGATGGGTCCAATGCTTGGCCGCCAAGTCCCGCATCGCCTGTGGATCAGTTGGATATTGTTCACAAGTAATACTGCTGTATAGTGGAGTATGTCCTAAGGTGAATTTTTCTGTCTCATAGTAGGTACGCAACCTGATCTGGTACTTCTGCATCAGGGATGTGTGGAAGCCGATATCAAAGGGAAGCTTTGTGCATATCCCACCTGCCTTACTCAACTTGGCGTTCAACTGGCTGAGTATATCATGTTTTCCAAACACAACGGCTTGATGGGGGCAGTTATCCATGGTCCAGAAGACATTGGACTTATATTCCTGGAGAAGATGATGAAAAGTCTCCCTGTTAGTAATGCTCACGGCAATAGTCTGGCCTTTAACCGTTTCATCCTGGTCTGCATCCTGGCTTATCTGCTGGATTTGCAAAATAGCCTTTATCACCCCTTCCAGATCTAAATCCATGGTGCCGGAAGCAACTAAAGCGGTGTTCTCCCCATTGCTGTGCCCAAGCATTGCGTCGGCCTGAATTCCTATGTCCTGCAATAAGTTGTACAACGCCTGACTGGACAATATTGTTCCTAAGCCTCCAACATCTGCTTTTTGGATGGCTTCCTGGGTCATTTCCCGTTCTTTGGAACTCAGCCCGTGTGGGGGGGGATAAGAAAGGGCCGGCAGCTTGGTCTTGCCTATGTGCATGCCAATATGGTCATAGGCTTCAATCCATTGCTTAAAGTCAGGAAAATGGGCATAGAGATCAGCCAGCATG
This sequence comes from Desulfonatronovibrio sp., assembly GCA_046260325.1. GTDB lineage: Bacteria > Desulfobacterota > Desulfovibrionia > Desulfovibrionales > Desulfonatronovibrionaceae > Desulfonatronovibrio. The sequence goes on along the minus strand of JBHEPK010000211.1, from coordinate 1,444 downwards.
TTTGGATACTGGGAGCCTTGGCCGGGAAAAAGAAAGACGGTTTTCCCCTGGTCAGTCTGCTGCTTTATCTGTCCATACTTAACCTGGTTCGTAATCCGCAAACTTTTTTTGCTGCTGGCGGAAATTTTATCCCGAGCCTTGCTCAGCTTATTGAGTAAATCAGAAAAACTCGTGACTACAAGGGCCAGACGATGGCTATGTTGTTTTGAGTCAGCCATCTCCAGAGCCAGAGTGCTGGCCTGACCGTCCTGAATTCCGTTTACTGCCTGGGAGCCTGTGAGGTCTTGAATTCTGGAAACCAGGGAATCTATTCGATCCAAGAGATCATCCTTGGTTGGCCCAGAAAGGACAAAGAGCTCGGTTGGCCGGGTCCACCTCTGAACAGTGCCTGCCTGCCCGGGACGCACAAAATAGCTGTGTATCGGATCTTTAAGGTATTCCTCCAGAACAGCTCCCCCTTTTGGGGTGCTTATTCCAGCCCGTCTCGGTGTGCTTACTCCTCCGCGAAACCAGGGCTGGCTGCTTGCTGTTTGCAGGAAACAGCATTTTTGCCCTGCATCATGGACATGGTCCGGAGCATTGACAGGGACAAGCCAGTATTCCAGGGCCAAGCTGATTATAAGGATCCCGTTCAAGTCAAGGCTGGCCAATTGGGGGGCGGTCTCCGCGAGATCGTAGACAAAGCGTTGCTCAAGTTCTCCCCGGGGGGGAAAAACGTCCAGATCAGGATTGAACTGGTTATGATTTCCGATATTGGTCAGCACCAGGGAAATGGTCTGCAAATCAATGATGCCTGCGGCCCGGGCAAAATAAGAGAGCTTTTTTCGGTCCGGGCTGTCCTGGTCCGATGTGTGCACATCGCGCAGGACTGACCATATCCGCTGGGGATCTGCCGCAGCTAAAGGCTGAAGAATCACACAACTCGCACAGGCTTCTGCGTCAGCAGTCTTTTCCGCGGAAGAGAAGCCCAGGACTACGGCCAGATCACAGGCCTTGGCCTGCAGAAAATTTACGCCTTGAGCCACGGCATCCAAAGAGGAGGAGAAAGCCTGGTCATGGACAACCTGATCCTGGAGCCAATCCAGAGGAACTTTCGAGGAGTGAGTCCCTGCCGTAAAAAGACCTATGCGCAGTTGAGCATCAGATTCTTTGTCCAGCCCGGCATCCCTGAAGGCCTGATCCATCACTTCCTGCATCAGATTGTGACCCAGCAATAAGTTGTTTTTCTGGTCTTCCCAGGCAACTGGTGGGCAGAAAATGCTTTTCAGGGCCTGTACATTGGAAAAAGGCCCACAGTAAAGCCCCATTCCGGTGATAGCTATGGTCGTCTCTGGCATCATTTTGTCTGTTAATAGTTAATAGTTAATAGTTAATAGTTAATAGAAAAAAAAGGAAGACAGTCATTTCCTGGAAAATATGGTCACGGGTTTAACAGGAAATTGAA
>JBHEPK010000210.1:509-3118 GCA_046260325.1 Desulfonatronovibrio sp. | reverse complement strand
ATAATCCTGCGAATATCCTTTTTATCTATGCCCATGCCAAAGGCAATGGTAGCCACAACGCAATGGACTTTTCCAGACATAAAATCGTTCTGGACAGATTCTCTTTGTTCATTGGACATGCCCGCATGATAGGCCCTGGCTTCAATTCCGGCATGAGCGATAATTTCGGCTACCTTTTCAGCTGTTTTTTGCAAAGTAACGTATACAATTGTGGGCGCTTCCTTAGACTCAAGCAGACCTTGGGCCAGGACATCTGCTTTGTCAGCCTCAGGGGTGGGAGACACCTGCAAAGCCAGGTTGGGACGATGGAAGCCAGTGACCACGACGTCGCTTTTGTCCACTTCAAATCTGGCGCACATATCCTGCATGACCCTTGGCGTAGCTGTAGCTGTCAGCAGCAGAACATGAGGGATGCCAAATTCCCGCCTGTATACCGGAAGTTTAAGATAGTCAGGGCGAAAATTGTGACCCCATTCAGAAATGCAATGGGCTTCATCCACAACCATCAGCGATATGCTCATCTGTTTCAGATGCTGCCTGAACCGCTCATTTTTAAACCTTTCCACAGCAATCATAAGTATCTTGATCTCACCATTCTTGGCTTGACCCAAAATTTTCATATAGTCTTCAGAGGAAAGGGAAGAATCCAGCCTGGCCGCAGGGATTGACCTGCTCTGCAGAAAGTCCACCTGGTCCTTCATCAGACTCAGTAAAGGAGATACCACCAGAGTCATGTGGGGCATAAGAACAGCAGGCAGCTGATAGCACAGGGACTTGCCCGCACCGGTGGGAAATACTGCCAGGGATGATCTGCCCTGTATGATTTTTTCCATGACCTGTTTTTGTCCAGGCTTAAAAGCTGCAAAACCGAAATACCTCTCAAGTTCTTCATTCAACATATTATTGCTCGTTTATTGTTGGTATCAGGCACTTCTAAGGCGAACAGAACAACTCTTTTTATTCACCAAACAATTCATCATAAATCCTCTCAATCCGCATAGTTTCTTTCTTTGTCAACGTACTGAACTCCCTGTTTTTTGCCCGTTTGGATAAAGCGCCCTGGTTTTGTCTTAAAAACCGGAAAAGCATATTCAGTGTCTGCTTTGGCATATCAATCATGGATTCTATCCGAATGCAGAACTGATCATACTTTTGTAAAAATGCAGTCTCCTGGGGCAAGTCCTTTTCAATGGTCTGAAGAACGCATGCATACAAAAACTCCACATGAGGCGTGGCATCAAAAAAGCGGTAAAAATCTGATGTATCATTCAATACACGTACATTGCCTGACTCCGTGGGCTCCCAGTCTATTGCAGGCAGAAGCCTTTCTGAATAATCTTCCAGCACATTGCGATATTCTTCAATCCTGTCAAGAATGGCTGCTGAAACAGGAAAAACTGCACCAGGAGGGTTGAAGCCATGAGCGCAAAGAACATGGTGGATAAGATAACGGTGAATTCGTCCGTTTCCATCTTCAAATGGATGAATATATATAAATCCGAAGGTTAGAAGGGCAGCAGCCATGACTGGATCAAGCTCATGGCAAGTATTTTTATCAAAATGCATTAAGCCATGGACGAGAGACTTTAGTTCATCGGGCCTGGCACTAATGTGCTCAGGCAGGGGCATGCCGGTTTCCCGGTCATGTTCTCCCACAAAACCGCCTTTGGTCCTTAAGCCCATATTAACAAACCTTGAGTCTTTGATTACAGTTCTTTGCAAACGCACCAACTCTTCCATATCCAGAGGATTCCTTCCTGCCTGACCAAGGATCTTTCCCCATCTCTGAATACGGTCATGAGTTGAGGGCTCTCCTTCAATGGCATAGCTGGCTTTGGAGTCTTTGAGCAAAAGAAAGGCTGCTGAACGGGCCAATACGTCTCCTGGCACTTTGGCTACCACTTTTTTTGCCTGTTCAGCCATGTTCATCTGAATATATTTCTCAATCTCAGGGCTCTTAAAAATCATGGGACAGAATTCAGGAGATCCGGGGAGATTATTATGTATCCTGTGACGAGTTGAAGTTTTGCCTTTTATGGTCCACTGTATTTCCGGGCTGACAACAGGAACATACCGACCGGATTCAGCATTTGCCAGAGATAGTGTCTCTCCAAGCAGCCATTCATAAAGAAACCATATTTTTCTGGCATAAGCGCCAGTAGGACTGGACTTAATCATATCCTCTACAGGACCGGGGCCTATGGTCAAAAAAATGCGTTTAAGGACTGTCAGATCCAGCCCCTCGTATTTCAGAGCAAAAGTAATGTGGCTGAAAACTGTAGGCTTGGGAGCGTAACGGGGAGTCATAATCCGCCAGCCCTGGTCATCCATGATAATGTGTTTTTCGCTGGTGGCATAGAGGATGCGCGGAAGAGGCACTTTGATGGTCAATGCGTGGATCAGGGCACTGTAACCTGCTGGAGTCGCAGGTACAGGAAGTCTTTTGTCAAGAAGTACATGCACTGGACCTGAAAAAAGTATCTTTTTCATGAAAAATGATTCCAAAATGAAATTATAAATGAAAAAAGATAATCAGACTAAAATCAGACATTGTCAATATGTTATTTATTAAAACCGCACCATTTGCGTCCTTAGCGTCTTGAGTGGTT
>JBHEPK010000210.1:0-499 GCA_046260325.1 Desulfonatronovibrio sp. | reverse complement strand
TGTTAATCCTGTCTAAGTTTCTTGTTTTTTATGACAGGGTTTGTGCTGTAAGCCACTAAAAGAGACTGCTTAAAGAATCCTGACTCAAAGGGCCATGATTCTTTATTCAACTCCCAGCTGAGTCCTTTTGCTATAGTAATAACAAAAAGGACAGTCTGTTCCAGTTTCTGATTTTCTCCAGTAAATCTTGTTCACTGACTATCATTCCACATATCTTTAAAATACAATACTCTATCTTTTTGTGCCGAATCAAAAAGAAATGGCTCTACGTCTCTGGCCAGGAAATTAAGATCCAACTCATCCAGTCTTTTTGTGAACCTGTGCAAAAATTCCTCGGCAGAGACGGCTAAGGTTTTTCGAACATAGTCAAATTCAGGTTTTGTCAGTCCCATCAAAAAAGATACATCAAACAGATCGCGTCCCTTCTCTCTTTTGCGAAATAGAACAGCCATCATCTTTTGAGCAAGCAAAACCCCGGGTGGCGCGGCTATTATATACC
>JBHEPK010000021.1:2166-21708 GCA_046260325.1 Desulfonatronovibrio sp. | reverse complement strand
GGGTGCAGGTCTCAGGCAGGCTCTGACCAGCGCGCTGCTGATATCAGGGACCTCAGCATCTGATATTGCTTTCGTCAATGCTCATGGAACAGGGACCAGAGATAACGATAAAGTGGAGTCAATGATACTCGACGATGTTCTGCCTGGTACTCCTTTCCTGTCCACCAAGGGTTATACAGGACATACCCTTGGGGCGGCAGGAGGAATTGAAGCGGTATTTACCCTGGCCTGTCTTAATCTTGGCCGTATTCCGGCCAGCGCAGGCTTTGCCCGGGCCGATGAGGGCAGATTGAATGCTCCGGTTCAAAAGGTTACTGCTGTTCATGGGAAAAAAGCTGTTTCCCAGTCTCTGGCTTTTGGAGGTAATAACGGGGTTTTGGTTTTTTGCGCTCATAATGCCTGAGATTATTGATCTTTGCAGAATAGCCATATTCGGAACGAAAGAAATTTAGTGAACAGAAATGGCTTGAAAAAAATTGTAAACATGGGAAGGTTAGTTGTACTGGAGTAAGAGATGAGCTTAATAATTGAAAAAGTGCATCATTTGTATGACCCTTTGCACTGCTTCTGGGAAAATAAAAAAACGCAGCGCTTGGTCACGGCATTGCTTATAGGTATTTTCGTGAGCAGCCTGCTGCTGATTGAGCTAAACAGGAACAGTCTTTTGCCACAAAGTCTGGGCCAGCTCATCCCGACGAACCCATTTTATGCGGTTAACCTGGCCTTTTCACTGCTTCTGCTGACCGAAGTCCTGAGTCTGATTTTTATTTTACCCTGTTCAGTGTCCAAAGCTGTGGGTAAACAATTTGAAATTCTGGCTCTGATTTTTTTGCGTAATGCGTTTAAAGAATTGGTGCATTTTTCCGAGCCCATCCAACTGGCCGGGCAGATGGATGCTGTTCTGAGGATAGGAGCTTATGGTCTGGGGGCTTTGATTATTTTTGTTCTTTTAAGCTTTTATTATAAGCAGCAGTTTAAAAGGGAGGATACTGGTTCTGGTCCTATATTATTCATGTTTGTGGGGGCCAAAAAAATGGTGGCCCTTATTCTGTTTTTTCTTTTTGTGTTTCTTGCAGTATATAATGTGTCATCTTTTGCGGGGAGCCACGAAAAAATTGATTTTTTTGCGGAGTTTTACACCATCCTTGTATTCAGTGATGTGCTGCTTGTTCTTATATCTAACAGTTTTTTCCCATTCTTCAAAGATATTTTCAGAAATTCCGGGTTTGCCATTTCAACTCTGCTCATGCGCTTAAGCCTGACAGCACCAGCGTATTATGATGTGCTTATTGGTGTGGGTGCAGCTTTTTTTGCCCTGTTTCTGGCCATGGCTTACAAAAGAAGCTTTGTAGAGAAGAATTGGTAATATCTAAAATTCAATTCCCTTTCGGGCGCTTATGTTTTTCTGGAAATGATGCTTGACTTCCAAAAGCTCTGAAACCATATCTGCTTTTTCCGTTAGCCATGGAGGAGCATTTCGCCCGGTCAAGACCAGATTGGTTCCGCAGGACATGGCCTTATCCATGAGTTCATCCAACTCTTCTTTTTTAAGGAGATCCATCCCAAGGGCATATATGGCTTCATCCAGAATCAGCAGGTCATAATTTTTGCTGAGTTTATTTTCAGCCCAGTTGATCATTTCTTTGACTGCATCTCTGTGTTTTCGGTATTGGGCTTTGTTGCGGTAAAATCCCTGACCAGAGGCAAAAAAATCATTGCCAAGGAGAGATTTTAGAATTTTCTGCTCACCTGCCTGATCATCTCTTTTGAGGAATTGCCCGAATGCCACATTGAGCCCTGATCCTTTAGCCCTTAAAGCCTGACCAACAGCGGCTGAAGTCTTGCCTTTTCCATTGCCGGTATAAACCATTGCTAAAGCCTGGTTTTGAGATTGCTCTCCCAATTTCTAAGCTCCCTGATAATAAGTTCTTCGCCGGGTACTTTTCGTCCACGCATAAGTACCTGACCGTTACAGATGGTTGTGTCAATACATTCGCTTGAAGCTGAGTAAACCAAGTTTGAAACAATGTCATGTCTTGGAACTAAGGAATAATGATTCAAGTCCACTAATATACAGTCTGCCAGCATGCCCGAAGCAATTTTTCCCATGTCCAGTCCGAATATTTCTGCTCCGTTAACCGTGGCACATTCCAGGGCCTGGGCAGCAGTAAAAAGAGTGGGATCTAAGTAAACAGTTTCCATGTAATCCCTTAAATCTGATTCAAGTATGTTTGCTGGGACAGCAACACCTTTCAGCCCTGCTGACTTGGCCAAAAGAGCGGCAAATTTCATTTCTTCAAGCATGTCCAAGTTATTGTTGGAAGAACAGCCGTCTGTGCCAAGGCCGATACAGATATCTCTTTGACTCATCTCCCTGAAGGAAAATACGCCAGAACCCAGTTTCATATTTGAAACCGGGTTATGAACAACTTTAACATCATTTCCGGCCAGCAGATCCATTTCCTGTTCATTGACCCACACACTATGACAGGCAATAACATTGGGGCTTAGAAATCCAATGCTGTTCAGATATTCAACCGGTCTTTTGCCGTGAGCCTTGACACAATCAGAGACTTCTTTTCCGGTTTCTGCAACATGGATATGTATAAGCAGATTGTTTTCCTGGGCAAAATCTTTAAGCCAGATCAGTGAATTCTTTGATACGGTATATATGGCGTGTGGACCTAAGGTGAAGATGATTCGTTCATGATTTTTGTTTTCACGAAAAAACTTTCTGGTTCTTGCCCGGAATTCTTTGGCCTTTTTGGGATCATCAAAATCAATGAAAACAGATGACAATGCAGCCCTGATTCCCATATCTTCCACTGCCTTGAGGGTTGCAGGCATTTGCCAGTACATATCACAGAACATGGTTGTGCCGGTTTTGATCATTTCTAAGCAGGCCAGTTTAGCACCAATGTATATGTCATCAAAGGTGAGCTTGGACTCAAATGGCCAGATGTGATCCTGCAGCCAGGTGAAAAGTTCCAGATCATCAGCAAAACCACGCAACAGGGTCATGGCCCCGTGGGTATGGGCATTGATAAATGAAGGGAAGATAGCCTTATCTTTCCCGTCAATTATTTCATCGGCTTCAACCTTAAGATTATGGCCGATTGAAGAAAATCTATTTCCCTGGATGAAAACATCCTGAATCTGGTCATCGAGAAGGACGTTTTTGATTAGTAAGGACATATAATCTCCTAACCGGCTGCCCCAAATCTCCCAATTGCTGCGTCGCTACAAAAAGTTCAAACTCTTACGTATCCTAAATACGTCCCAGTGAAACGAAAGAAGGTTGCACGGGATAAACTTTGACCTTGAACTTTTTTTTGCTTCTTGCCCTTGGAATTTTTGAACAGCCAGCCTGATAAGGAATTTTTTAACACGCTGCTAACAGGATGAGCAGTTTCCGCCTGAACAGCCAGCACAGGAACTGCTTCCTCCGGATGTTGAAGGATTTGCAGTAGGACTACCGGCTACAATGGGACCGCCTGTTCTGAATTTGCAGGCAGAAAGAAGTCTTTCAACCTGATCAGATCCGCAATGGGGACAGGATACTGAATCGCTTTCTTTGAATATCAGTTCTTCAAATTCTTTTGTGCATTTGTTGCAGCAAAATTCATGTAAAGGCATATATATTTCCTCCAGATATTTTCTTGAGAGTCAAAAGTGTTAAGTTTTAAGTGTTAAGGGTTAAGGTATCTGTTCACTACAAGTATTGACAGATGTTCCTCTGGTCCTGGGCTTCGGCAAACAGGGCCGTAAAAACTCACTCGCAAGAGAGCGTAAATCAAAATCTTTACCTTGGCTTAAGGCAGGGAATGATCTCTTAAAACACTCATTGAGTGCAGCCTACTCCTGCTTACGATTTTGATTAACGCTCTCTATCTCGTTCAGAAAATTCTTTTAGATCTGAATTGAGGATGTATTTCAGTTCATCAAAATTTTCTTCTCTTGTTTCGGCGAACAGAAATCCGAATACAGGATAGCGTACATAGTCAATCTTTCTAAGCTCAAGAGGTTTTTCAAAGCCGGCCAAAAGCCTGTCATAGTCAAACTGTAAAATATCTTTTCCATTTATTCCGGTAGAGTTGTCCAAAACAATTATGCTGAACATCTTGCCTTCCTTGCCCTGTAAGACCTCTTCCCAGTCCGGTTTTTTTTGTTCATAGTAGTAGATATAGGGGTTGAATCCCCAGGCTTGGAAAGTCATGTCCGGTGTTGTGCACCAGCCCCCGAAGCGCAGAGGATTGACCTCTATGGGCAGGATCTGCCCATCCATCTGCCGCCTGAGCTCCATATGCACTGGAAAGTTTTTCACTCCGGTTGCCTTGCCAATTTTTGCAGCGAAATCAGTAAATTCCCTGAGGTTGCTTTGGATTATACTTTTTGAGGTAGTGTACACCCGATCGCTCACATCTGCGTCTGAGGAAAAGATATGCTTGAAGATTGACAGGATCACAGGGTCGCCTGCAAAGTCATAGTAGGCATCTACTGCGAATTCTTCCCCGGTAATGCACTGTTCAATCAAGAACCTTTCCGCGTCCAGTACCTCTCGGGGATAGATGCCCTGGACTTTTTTTATCTCCGTCCGGATTTCTTTGACAGTTTTCAGCCATTCCCGGGGAGTATCGACCCTGTATACTCCCATACTGAAAAAACCCACTGCCGGTTTTATGATAAACGGCATGGGCAGTTCTTCAACATGTAAATCTTCCAGATCTGCTGCTGAAATTCCCCGGAAATAAAAATCCGGAAATATCTCCCTGGTAAGTTCCCTGAACCAGAGCTTGTCTTTAAATTGCCTGATTTTCTGGGGCAGGGGAGTCTCTTGAAGGTGTTCAGAGATCCAGCCAAGGGAATTTTCCGAAGAGGAATATATCCGCAGGTCCCTCGATCTTCTAACCAGGTCAGCGGCCTCTTTTTCGGCTATTATAATCGTCCCCGGCAAAAGGTTCAGTCCTTTTGCTGCTTCTGTGCCCACCACCGGGATCTTATGCTCCCTTACGGTTTTTTTGAAAAAATCGGATATGTACGGTTTATCAGCTAAGAACATGATTATCCTCATTATTAGTTTGAATTTGCTGCAGGATGCGGAGCTATAATTGCAGCGATTAAGCAGGCAATTAATCCCAGGGTCATGATCAGGGCAAGGGCTGTAATGCCGACACCAGCATCAAGCAGAAAGCCAAGAAGAACAGGAGCAATGGATGTGGCAACCACCATGGTTGACTGGGCCATGGACCTTATTGCCCCAAGATGGGTTACTCCATATCTTTCCGCCCAGATGGAGCCAGCTGAAGTTGCGGCAAACCCCTGAGTGACTCCCACCAGACTTAGATACACCATTGCCACCCAGGCTTGACTGAAAAAGGCCAGAATAAGCATGCCGGCCATCATGGGCAAAAGACTTAAGGGCAGTGAGCGTCCGGCTCCGATTCTGTCCACAACAGAACCAGAGAAAAATAAGGCTCCAAGGTGGCCTGATGCATATCCAGTAAATGCCGCCGCAACAAGCTGTAAAGACCATCCCTGAATTTCAGCTATAGCTACCTGATGAAACATGATGGCTGTAACCACAAAGGGTGTAGCCACTGCAGCTGGCAGAACCATGTAAAATCCAGGATCACGCAGGACCTGGTTTCTTGTAAAATTAATTTTTATACTTTTGCTTGAAGACAGGGTTTTGTCTTTTTCAGGGGCTGGTATATCAGCACAAAGAAAGAGCATGAGAGGAAGGATGAGAAATATGATTGCAGCACCTCCGCCAAGCCAGGCCCAGCGCCATCCCATCAGCCCCAGGATAAAGACCGCACTTGCAGGAAGTATGGCTTCGGCAACTGGAAATCCTGAAGCTGCAAAGGCTACAGCCTTGCCCTGATGAACAGAAAAGTATCTTGCTGCAGTGGTTATGCCGAGGTGGGAAATATAACCCTGTCCTCCAAATCGAATCAGCATGAATCCAAGGCCAAGGACAGCCACGCCTGGAGCAAGTCCAATGAGAATGCAGCCCAGGGCAAGGATAAGAAGAGCAAAACTTGAAACTTTAGGCAGGGACCAGGTATCAGCAAGTCCACCCAGTCTGAAGAGAAAAAAAGCGCTTAAAACGGTAGACAGGCTATAAATGCTTCCATAAGCAGTATGAGAAAGGTTAAAAGCTTCTCTGATTTCTCCGCCCATTACTGAAACGAAAAAAGTCTGACCAAAGCCTGAGGCGAAAACCGCAAGGAACGAATACAGAGCCAGCCTGGGTTTGTTGCGGATAAACTTAGGAATCATGGTTATTTGTCAGGAACGGTGATTATTCCCTGGAGGTATAGGGCGGCCCGGCCAGCTATTTTTACTCTATCCCCAAGGTGTTCACAATAGAGTTCTCCGCCGCGCTCTGAAACCTGAAGGGCATGCAATGAATTTTTGTTAAGTCTTTTGGCCCAGTACGGGGTGAGCAGGCAATGGGCTGAGCCAGTAACCGGGTCTTCGTTAATGCCCACTTTGGGTCCGAAAAAACGGGAGACAAAGTCGCAGTTCTCTCCCTGGGCTGTAATGATTACTCCTCTGCAATCCACCTGGCCAAGCAGCGCAAAGTCCGGTCTGATCTGTCGAACCGTCTGTTCGCTGTCTATAATTACAAGCAGATCCTCGTCTGAATCAAATACCTGTTCTAAGCTGATCCCCAGGCTCTGCTCAAGGCCTGCCGGGGGAGCCTGCTCCCAAACAGGAAGGGCTGGGAAATCCATTTCAAGAAGGTCTTTCTTTTTGGTAACTGACAGACGTCCTCTGTGTCTCGTTTGAAAATGAATGGTTTTCTCGGGATGATCAAGAATATGGAATAAGGCATAGGCGCTGGCCAGGGTGGCATGACCGCACAAGGTCACTTCAGTGGTGGGGGTGAACCATCTGAGCTCGAAATTATCACTGTTTTCAACAATAAAAGCAGTTTCAGACAGGTTGTTTTCAGCAGCAATGCACTGGAGCACATGATCATCAAGCCAGGTGTCTAAGATGCAGACAGCAGCAGGGTTTCCTGAAAATACATGTGATGTAAAGGCATCAACCTGGAAAATGGGTATATTCATTGGGTATGTTCCTTATTAAATCTGACCACGTAATCCAGCCCAGGATAGTCCAATTTTTTCCCATAAGAGCATTTCCGCGTATTTCAAATTGCTTGAGCTTGGCAGGAAGTGGCCTATATGTCTATTCTGGGGGTCTGGATCAATCAAGTGTCCTGTTGGAGCTGGAACTGCGGATATTCCCTGACCCTGGAATAAAGCCATGGCCCTTTGCATGTGAAATGCAGAGGTTACAAGAATGATCACATCATCTTCTTTTACTATTGATGTAACCTCAAGGGCTTCCTGGGCAGTGTTTTGAGGAGTTGAATGAACAATAATCCGTTCTGGATCAATCCCCCAGCTGACAGCAGTCTGCTTCATAAGGTGTGCAGTACTGATATCTTCATTGCCGCAGCCTCCTGAAGTTATTATCCGGGCATCAGGCAGCAGTTTTGCCAGACGGACACCTTCTGCAATTCTATAAAGGGAAGATTCACCAAGTCTTGTGGCTGGAGGCCAGTTGTCCTTGCCTTTAGAACCACCTCCCAGGACTATTATCCACTGGGCATGCGGCGGGTTTTCAAGGACAGGATATGTTTGTTCCAGGGTTAAAAGGGCACGTTGTGACAGAGGTGGTACAGATAGAGTTAGCAATAGGATGCTGGCTGCTATGAGTGCGAACAGGCCTGTGCGTCTTTTTCGGGTCAGCATGAGCAGGCTGAGCGCAATTATCAAGATGATCAGGATAATTGACAGAGGCATGAGCATTCCGCCCATGAGCTTGGTCAGTTGAAATTCCATATTCTATTTCTCTAACTATAAAGTATTTGGTAACTATTCACCATGCAGGTGTACAAATCCAAATCGAAATTCAATACGAAAATACTTGTAAAAGAATCGATCTCGAAAACGATTTGGATTTGGATAAAGAGCAGATACTAAAATGACAAACGTAAGTAACTTGTTGAATAGTTATACTAAAAAATTATACTCCAAGTTTGGCTACGTAAGCTGCCATATCAGCGAGACGGCAGGCATATCCCCATTCATTATCATACCAGGCCAACATCTTGGCTGTTTTTCCCTGTCCATCCATAATCATGGTGAATTCCTCATCAATTACACTGGAATGGGATTCCGCGATAAAGTCAGAAGAAACCATGGGCTCGTTGGTGTACCCCAGGATACCTTTGAGAGGTCCATTGGCAGCCTCTTCAAAAGCCTTTCTGTATTCATCTGTAGCTGTGGAATTTTTAAGAATTAAAGTGCAGTCCACGACAGAAACTGTGGGCGTGGGCACTCTCAGGGAAAAACCATCTATTTTGCCCTCGAGTTCAGGTATTACCAATGCCACCGCCTTGGCCGCACCAGTGGTGGTGGGTATTATATTGCAAGCTGCAGCTCTTGCCCTGCGAAGGTCCTTGTGGGGCAGATCAAGGATGCGCTGGTCATTGGTGTAGGCGTGAACTGTGGTCATGGTGCCGTGATCAATGCCGAACATATCCTGAACTACTTTCAGGGCAGGGGCCAGGCAGTTGGTTGTGCAGGAAGCATTGGAGATAATATGATGCCGGGCAGGATCATAATCCTTTTCATTGACCCCAAGGACAACAGTAATGTCTTCTTCCTTGGCAGGAGCAGAGATGATGACTTTTTTTGCACCGGCCTGAATATGCAGGCCTGCCTTGGGTCCGGTTCGGAAAATTCCTGTGGACTCCAGAACAATATCTACGCCCAGGTCTTTCCAGGGAATCTGGGAAGGGTCTCTTTCAGCAAAGCTGTTGATCTCCCAATCTTCAACAATGATTTTATCATCCTCCACTTTTACTTCATGGGGAAATCTTCTGTAATTAGTGTCATATTTTAGCAGATGCGCATTGGTTTTTATGTCAAAAAGATCATTTATGGCCACCACCTCAAGGGTGTCTTTGTGGGTTTCCAGGATGGCCTTGAGCACCTGCCTGCCTACACGGCCAAAACCGTTTATTCCTACTCTTATTTTATCCATCTTTTTCCTCCGAGATTATGGTTTAGCAGACTTTTGAAAATCTCCCAATTGCTGCGTCGCTACAAAAAGTTCAAATTCTTACGTATCCTAAATACGCTGCGATCTTGAACTTTTTTTGCTTCTTGCCCTTGGAATTTTTGAACAGTCTGCTGGGTAAGGACTTTTTCAACAAGCTGTTTGGTACGGTGAGAAGTTATGACTGGTTTTATTCAGAAAATTGATCATATATCCGGTCTGCAGTTAGAATTAAATCCATCGGGAGCAGAACATTCATTTTTTCGGCAGCTTTGACATTAATGGCGATGTTCATTTCTTCAGCTTTTTCCACGGGCATTGTTGCCGGGTCAGATCCCTGGATTATTCTGTGACTCATGGCTCCAGTTTGAATGCCCATTTCAAAATAATCAATGCTCAGGGCAGCTATTGCTCCTTTTGCCACAGAGTTGAGATCTGCAGCATATAAAGGGATTTTGGACCTGGAACAGATTTCTGCAAGCTCACCAACCCGGGAAACAACGTAATTGTCTGTAGAAATATAAAGGGCATCAATTGTATCAATAATCTCCATTAGCGCCTTAGTAACGTCTCCTCCTGACCGGACAGGCATATCTCGTAAATTTATTCCTCTAAGATTTGAAGATTTTTTCATGTGGTCTCTGATAAGAACAGCGTTTTGTTCAAACTCTGAAAAGATCAATCCAATATTTTTGATTTGGGGTTGAACCAGCATTATCATCTCAAGTTGATCATTCACAGGACTCATGTCAGTAAGTCCTGTAATCTGACTGCCCGGCTTTGTCATATCCTGAACCAATCCAGCTCCAACAGGATCAGTTACAGCGGAAAAGACAATAGGTATGTCATTTATCATGCGGGACAGGTTCTGAGATGCCTGGGTTCCAATTGTAATAATCAGGTGAGGCCTGAAATGTAGAATTGCATCTATATCTATGGCTTCTGGATCAGGGTCAGGGATGATGTGCATGAACTCTATAGATACGCCATTGTTCTTGAAGTATTTTTTTATTCCGTTTGTTACGTCATCAAGGGCTGGGTGTTTTATGGACTGGGCAATAACAAGGCGTTTTTGCTGGTCTGAATAAGATTGAGTGGCGAGGGTAAAAAAGAGCAAAGTGGAAATTATGGAAATGAGAAACTTTTTAAGTGTTATCAATTTAAATAAATTTGTCACTATTTGCGCAGCCTGATCTTTTAACTGTCAAGATTGAAGGCGATATCAAGGATATTTCGGTTGTTGGATCTCTGATAGCTGAATTCATCAGATATTTTGCGAACCAGAAGTATGCCCAGCCCTCCGATTTTTCTTTCTTCAACTGATAAACTGATATCAGGATCAGGTTTGGCAGAAGGATCAAATTCCCGGCCCTGGTCAATAATCCTGATGCTTAACTTAGTAGAAGATATCCCAAAGCCGATTTGGATATCAGCTTTCTGGTTTTCAGGGTAGGCATAATTGATTATATTTAACAGAACTTCTTCGAGAACAAGATCAATTTTTGGAAGTATGAGTTCAGGAACTTTTTTTTCTCGAGCGTTATCAAGAATAAATTCTTTTAGTTCGTCAAGGTTATCCTTAGTCGCAGAAGTAAGCTCTTTCCAGAAGAATATTTTCGGATCAGAGCTTTTCAAGGGCCTGCTCCCTGGTGTCATGGATGGTGAAGATGGATGAAAAACCTGAAATTTCAAAAACTTCTCTTACCATGCCCTTCAATGAGCAGAAAGTGAGATTGCCTTCATCAGAACGTACTTTTTTACCAACTGATAATATGCTTCTCAGTCCTGCACTGCTGATATATTCTACATCGCTGAGATCGATTATGAAGTTTTTACCACCTGCTGGCAGAAGCTCAAGACATTTGGTTTCGAAATCCTGAGCAGTAGTTGTGTCGAGTCTTCCACTAACTGTAATTATTAGTGCTTTGTCATCCTTAATGCTTGAAATCTCCATCTTTTCCCCCTGATGTATAACTTCCTGATTTTCAGGAATAGTAAAAAAAAATCATATCTTCAGTCTTTTTCGATAAGTGTAGGCAGATTTTATCAAAGTGATTAATAATTTCAATGGACGGTCTTGGGATTGTTAATCGCCCCTTAGTCAAAATATGTCTTACATAAAAAAGCGTTAAGTATTGTCATTGAATGAAAAATGCCAAACATTCATATACTTATCTTGCTATCATAGAGCGTAGAACCTCAACACATTTACTGCAACTATGGCACATGGAATACATTTTTTCTGTAAAATGAATTAATTGATATATGTCTTTGAAGTCAATATCCGAACTGTACATTTTTCTTATCAGAGCATTTTTGGCCCTGAATATCTCATGTCTTTTGTCCCGAATCTTTCGGTATTGGTCTTTGGTTCCGTCGCGGTCAAGGTTTTCCAGGTGGACCAGGGAAACAGTATCTTTGAGCGCAGGACCGAGAAGATAGACCATGTTGCCGACATCATCCACAAGATAAATCAGCTCTTTCTGAAAATCCTCAGGAATGATCATGGTTCGCATGGATAACCAGTTTAATGCCTCCTGAGCATTATCCAGAATGTCATCCTGAAGGCTTGTATAGCTCAGGAATAGCACTTTGTCCACTGGCATATACAGTCCTCTGGGGAGATGATTACGTATATAGCGAATGATTTTGTCTGCCTGGGATTCAAGGTCGTTGAGATTGTTCTGCAGTGTTTTAAATTCAACACACTGACCGCCTCCAATATAGCACTCCAATGATTCATTTATTACTTCAACAGATTGCTGGATTTTATCATAATGTTCCAGAAGTCTTTCCATGGGAGATTTCTGGGTCAGGAGTCCAAAAAAATTAAAATTCATCGTAAATACCTCTTAACAGCTTTTTAAAAAAGTCCTTTAAATCAATAAATAAATATCCACTTTAGTATTTGAAAAATAATAATGGAGGTAAAGGCTGCAATGGGCACAGTCAGTATCCAGAAGCCCACAATCCGAAACAAAACCTTGAAATTGACAGCACTGAATCCTCTGGCCAGTCCTACACCTGTAACTCCTCCTACGCAGGCATGGGTGGTTGATACCGGCATGCCCATGTTAGAGGCTATGAGGACAGTAGTGGCTGCACTGAAATCAACAGCAAAACCTCTGGTATTGGTCAAGGTCGTAATTTTATTACCCACGGTGGCAATTACCTTTTTGCCGAGAATAGCAATTCCGGCTGAAAGACCAACTCCTCCGAGGACTAACATAAAAATGGGTATTTCAGCAGCCTGGACCAGTTCATTGTGTCTGGCAAGAATATAAATGGCAGCTACAGGCCCTATGGCATTGGCCACATCATTAGCTCCGTGTGACAGGGCAACGTATGATGAGGTCATAATCTGGAGTCTGCGAAAAATGCTTTCTACCTCTTCTACACTTTCTTCTTTTTCTTTGGTGATACGATTGATGATAAGTTTACCAACATACCAGGCGCAAAGGGCAATAAAAAAGGTGACTAAAAAAGCCGATGTCCTGGTCAAGTCAAGATCTTTTCCAACGGGTGTTTTATAGATAAATGAATATCCCAGGATAAGGGCTGTCAAACCAATCCATCTTGGAGCCCATATCTGGGCCTGACGAAGAAAATGCTTTTTAAAGAAGATATATTTGCGTATGTGGGAGAATATCAAATATGATATTGTTCCTGCAAATAAGGGAGAAATAATCCATGAAAGAACCACACCGGATAGCATCCACCAGTTGACCACTGAAGGTCCACCGGCAACAACACCGAATCCCAGGATACTTCCGACTATAGAGTGGGTTGAGGATACAGGCAAAGCGGTCAGGCTGGCAATGAGCACCCATAGGGATGCAGCAACCAGAGCTGAGAACATGCCTAACATCATGATTCTCGGGTCAGCTATCTGTTCAGGATTAATAATTCCTCTGGTAATGGTGGCTGTAACATGGGAGCCTAAAAATACTGCTCCAATAAATGTAAGCGTGCCGGCAATAATAACAGCCTGACGAACAGTAATGGCTCTTGCGCCAACTGCCGAAGCCATGGAATTGGCTACATCATTGGCTCCAAGACTGAAAGCCATGAAGAATCCGGCTGCCATGGACAAATATAAGAATAGATCAAAAAATTCCACGTGGACTCATCTTCAGGTTAGGGTTAACTTTCCACATTACAAGACATCCGCAGCCAATTTTTATCTGTGACGTATTTGTAACAATAGGTCAATTTTGTCAATAAGTGAACTATTGAACAATATTATGTAGTTTTTGTTTTTTTGTTACATGTCTGTAACATTTGGTTTATGGGTAATGCAAAACAATCTATGTGCCAGAAAGTGAGGCCGTGTTTGAAAGAAAAGTCAGCTTAGTCTTTACATTTTTTCTCTCAATTGGTATTTTTTATTTTTAATACCTGCCAAACGTGTCAGGCTTATGAACGATCAACAGAGGAGTTTGTTATGAGAAATGACAAGGAATGGAGTCCGTACTTAGCAGGGGCATTAAGCGGTGTTGTTTCTGTGCTTTCAGTATGGATTGCCGGAAAGTTTTTCGGGGCTTCAACATCGTTTGTCCGCATGGCCGGGATGATCGAAAGTGTGTTTGCTTCTGAAAGAGTGGCTCAGTTAGATTATTTTGTCAGGGTTACCCCGAAGATAGAATGGCAATGGATGTTTGTTGTGGGTATACTTATAGGTTCATTTATTGCTGCTAAGACCTCAGGGACTTTCAAAAAACAATGGGTTCCGGATATGTGGCAGAAAAAATTCGGTCTGAGTCCGGTTAAAAGAGGAATCATGGCTTTTTGCGGTGGAACAATTGCCATGTTCGGGGCCAGAATGGCAGGCGGCTGACCCAGCGGACACGGGTTGAGCGGTACGCTTCAACTTTCAGTCAGTGGTTATATTTCTTTAATCTGTTTTTTTGGCGCAGGCATGTATATAGCCCATGTGATCTATGGTGGAGGTAAAAAATGAAATTGATAATATTAGGTTTGATAACTGGTATAGCCTTTGGTTTTCTTTTGCAGAAAGCCAGGGTTATCAGGTATGATAAGCAGCTTGGCGCTTTAAGGCTAATGGATATGACAATTATCAAGTTCATGCTTTCCGCTGTAATGGTCAGCATGGTGGGAGTCTATCTGCTTTATGATCTTGGTCTGGTGGATCTGTCCATTAAGTCTACAGTCCTTGGGGCCAATATTATCGGTGGAATACTCTTCGGTGTTGGATGGGGCATGCTTGGTTATTGCCCTGGAACATCCCTGGGAGCTCTTGGTGAAGGCAGATTGGATGCTATATGGGGGATCATAGGTATGATTTTTGGTGCAGGAGTATTTGCCGAGCTTTATCCTGCGCTTCAGAATACAGTTTATCAATGGGGCGATCTTGGTAAAATTACCATTCCTCAAGTACTTGGAATAAACCACTGGTTTATTATAGTACTTTTTATCGTCGGCGGGATATTTCTGTTTCGGTGGTTTGAGAAAAAAGGTCTTTAACCTGGAACGCGCAAAAAGGATGCTTGAATCTATAGCGCCCTGACAAATAAGCATGAATCCCGGCTATCCAAATGTTGATGGCCGGGATTCTAATCTTTTTCCCTGAAATGACAGCCAATGCTCTTTTTGTTGCGCAAGGCCGCTGTTGTTATGATGTAGGCAGCGTGGCAGCCATGGAAAAGTTCAACAATTGATTTAGATATTGCTGTTTCCTTATAAAAATCATGCAATCTTTTATTCAGGTTGCGCAGATCTTCAAAGCCTCTTTTAAGTCTGGGTGAGGTACGGTTGATTCCCACATAATTCCACATGGTATGCTTAATAGTGGCCCAGTCCTGGGCAACAAGAACCGGGTCTTCATTATGTTTTGATCCCAGAAATTTCCAGTCCGGTACAGATGACCTTATACGCCGACTGAGCTTGGATTTGTTTTTAAATCTGCAGGAAATGTCCTTAGCCACAGCATGCCCCCAGAGCAGTCCTTCAAGAAGTGATGTGCTGGCCAGACGGTTGGCCCCATGAATACCGGTGCACGCGCATTCACCTGCTGCGTAGAGCCTGTCAATAGTAGTCTTTCCTGAAACATCCACCAGTATGCCTCCACAAAAGTAATGGGCAGCAGGAACAACTGGAATAGGCTCTTTAACCATGTTGATTCCATTTTCCAGGCATTTTTTATAAATGGTTGGGAATCTTTTGTCGGGATTTTCTATGTGCTTGCTTGCATCAAGATATACAAAGTCTTCTTTGGTTTTGAGCATTTCATCAACAATGGCTCTGGTGACAATATCTCTCGGGGCCAGGTCTCCTCTATGATCATATTCTTTCATAAACGGCTGACCCTGAGAGTTTATGAGCATTGCACCTTCGCCTCGCATAGCCTCAGTAATCAAAAATTTTCTTGGTCCTCTGTGAAAAAGAGCTGTTGGGTGAAACTGAACATATTCAAGGTTCATCATTCTGGCACCAGCACGTTGAGCCATAGCAAGTCCTGAGCCAAGGGATGATGATGTATTGGTGGTGTTCAGGTATATCTGGCCCATGCCGCCAGTGGCGATTACTGTAAAGTCAGCCAGGACTTTGCGCACATTGCCGCTTTTCTGGTCCAGCATGTAAGCACCGGTACACTGATTGATCAGCTGATAGCGGATTTCCAGCTCTGTAGAATGATGGTGAGTGGTAAGTATATCGATTGCTGTATGACGGTTGAGAACTGATATATTGGGGTGGGCTGGAATTTTTTCCAGGAAAGTATCCATTATGCCCCGACCTGTATAGTCGGCACAGTGAAGAATGCGGGCCAGGCTGTGTCCTCCTTCCCTGGTGAGATCAAAACTGCCGTCATCAAGCCTGGCAAAGGGAACCTTCATTTTTTCAATGAGGATATCTTTTACCACTTCCGGTCCTTTGCGGCAGAGATATTTGACCGCACGCAGATGATTTTGATTCCAACCAGCCGTGAGAATATCCTTTTCCAGAATTTTGGGATCGTCGTTTTCGGCTTTGTAGACGATTCCCCCTTGAGCTAAGGCAGTGTTGCCATCGTCAATGGATTCTCCGGATGAAACGAGTAAAACTTCAAGTCCGGCATCAGCAAGAGTTATGGCAGCGCATGCACCGGCAATGCCTGAACCAATGACCAGTACCTGAGTGTGAATGGAATCATTCATGAAGCACTTACCTTAAGCATGGTTTCTACAGCAGTTCTGGCAAGACCTGCCAGGTCTTCATCCACTTTGACCATATTGTCCGGATTCAGGTTCTCTAAAGTTTCGGCAAGATGTTCAGGGGTTGTTTTAGCCATATTGCTGCAATATGCTGCCCCGAGGGGGAAGATATTCTTGTCAGGATGTTCTTTCTGCAGACGCAAAACCAGATTGTCTTCAGTGCCCACATATATAGTACTGCCTGGAGCAGATCCCTGTACAAATGAAATGATTTTAGAAGTCGAGCCTGAATCATGGGCCAGTTTCACAACATCAGGATGGCTTTCAGGGTGAACAACAACCATGGCCTGGGGATTATCATTTATTATTTCAGAAACATTTTCAGGTTTAAGGCGAAAATGTACTGCGCAGACGCCTGGCCAGAGGAGCAATTTTTGGTCTTTGTGTTTCTCTACGGGGAGTTTACTGCCCTGTTGTCTGACATCTATAACCTGGATTTTTTCACTGCTTATTCCAGCCAGTCTCGCTGTATTTTTTCCAAGATTTTGATCCGGAAGAAAAAGGACCTGATCACCCTGATTCAAGGCCCATTCAAGCATCTTAGATGCATTGGCGGATGTGCATACACTTCCCTGAAACTGTCCACAAAGGGCCTTAACCCCAATGGATGAGTTGACATATGCAAGGGGAATTACTTTTTTTTGCCGGCCAAGCTTTTCAAGAATATTTCTTACAAGAGAAGCAGGGGCCATGTCTGCCATTACACATGTTGCATCAGGGCGGGGCAGAAATATTTTTTGATGCGGTGCAGCAAGTACAGCTGCTGTTTCAGCCATAAAGTCAACACCACAAAAAACAATATATTTTGCTTTTAATTTTGGGATTGCCGCAGCGAGTTGAAGTGAATCTCCAACAAGGTCAGCATGTTGGACTATGGTGTCAGATTGATAATGATGGGCAAGGATTGCGAGGTCCGGCCCTAATCTTTGTTTGGAATCCTGTATTTTTTTTGAATGCATGGACTAAACCTCAATTTTCATACTCATATCTATGTGTTTTGCCGAGTGGGTCAGGGCTCCGGAAGACACAAAATCTGGTTTTAAGGAAGCAATCTTTTCAATATTATCCAGGGTTATACAGCCGCTTATTTCAGATTCAATATCAGGGGGAATCCGGCTTAATGATTTTTTCAGCTGCTCCATGCTCATGTTGTCCAGCATGATCCTCTGTACCTCAGCCATGACAGCTTCCTCAACATCTTCAAGTGTCCGGCATTCCACTTCAATGTCTAAGCAGGGGGAGTATGTTTTTCTGAGTATACTGACTGCATTTGTGATGCTTCCACACTGGTCAATATGATTGTCCTTCAGCATGAGCATGTTTTCAAGATTAAGGCGATGGTTTTCTCCGCCGCCCACCAATACAGCATATTTTTCAGGGTATCTGAGCCCGGGAGAGGTTTTTCTGGTATCCAGAAGTCTTACCCCTGTTCCCTTCAATTTTTGACAATAGATGTCAGTGAGTGTGGCAATGCCTGATAATCTTGAAATAAGATTAAGAATGATTCTTTCAGCCTTGAGGATTTTTATGGTCTGCCCGGCAATGGACATAATTCTTTGACCAGATTCAACACGAAAGCCTTCCGGGACTAAAAAATTGGTTTCAGTGTTTCCAGGCAGCCTGGCCAGAATAAGCTCGGATATGGGAAGTCCGGCAACAATGCAGCTTTCTTTGGCCAGAATTACAGCCTTTGCATCACTTTCCTGGGAAAAGACAGCGTTGGAAGTCAGATCCTGGCCATCTTCTTCCAGGGCCAAATCAATGACTCTCTCAAGAAATAGCAGGGCCTTTCCCTGAAAAAAACTGGAAAAAATAGTAAAATTATTCATGAGTTATATGGTTTAATACTCACTGCTATATAGTTTGTAAAGAATGCAAGTTTGTGAATTGATTAACTTAGGGCTGATTTTTGGGGCAGGATCTTGTGAGCTATTCACGATATTCAGAGGGAAGCCAGACACCCGGAAACAACTGTTACCGCTGCTCCCTCTCAGGCCTGACGGGATTGGCAGCGTTTCCGCCATCCGGCTTCCCTCTGAATATCGTGATGGAAACTAATTCGTGATGTAGTGGGGCGTTTATCCGTTTTATTAATGGTTGTCAAGAAACAGGTCGACAGGTGTCAAGTTAATAAACCAGGACAGGCCTTATCTTAAATTCCAACGATACTGATTCGCTTAAACCCAATATTGCAATCTCAAGCCTGTCAATCTCAAGCCTTGATTATCGTGGCAAACTACAATAACAGTATTAGATTGAGAAAGAGAAAAATAGCTGCAGGCCAACGATTTTTTCTGCATGCATTTTTGCATAAGTATCTCGAATTATTTAATAACAGGTTGATTTCATGCCCAAGAAATATATTTTCACATTAGTAATTATTGTTTGTTTTTTAATGTTTCCCTGGAATCAGGAGATTCATGCGGATTCTGTTTCCGATTCAGGTAAAATAGCTTACAGCACAAAAGGAGTTCATGCTGATATTAATCTTACTGCAGAGGAGCTTGAATTTTTAAACCAACACCCTGTGATCAAAGTAGGCAATGAAGATGACTGGCCTCCGTTTGATTTCAGCCGTCATGGTGAACCCCAGGGGTATGCCATTGAGCATCTTGAACTTCTTGGCCAAAGACTCGGGATATCCTTTGAATATATCAATGGATACACATGGGCAGAACTTCTTGAGCTTTTTCAAAACAATGAAATCGATCTTCTTCCCTCACTCTGGTATTCTGATGAAAGGGCCAGATACATGCTTTTTACCGATCCTTTTCTTGTTTTGCCCTATGTGATTGTTACTCACCGCAATAACGAGGCCATTAATGAGTTTGATGACCTGGCCGGGAAAACCGTAGCCGTTGCCAAAGGCTATGTACAGGAAAGTGTACTTGAAGAGCATTATCCTCAAATCAAACGCCACCAGGTGGAGAATGTTCTTGAAGGATTGAGGGCTGTAAGCTACGGGCATGCTGACGCATACATAGGGTATCATGGCAGTGTTTCCTACCTCATGACAACTAATTTTCTGTATGACCTTACGGTCGTGGGAGATACCAGAGTTCCGGAACTTGGGCCCCAGGGTCTGTATATATCCGTGCGTAAAGACATGGCACCTTTGCGGAACATCATGCAAAAGGCCATGGATTCTCTGTCTGAAAACGAAAAAATCAGGTTGGGAGAAAAATGGTTTTCCATTGAGACTCAAAATAAACCAAATTTTACTGCCCAGGAGATTCAATACCTGCTTGAT
>JBHEPK010000021.1:284-2156 GCA_046260325.1 Desulfonatronovibrio sp. | reverse complement strand
TCAAACAGAAAAAAGGAAAGAAACAATCCTGTTTACAGAGCCCTATTTTAATCTCTTCTCGGGTATTGTTGTCAGAAGAGATGAAGAACTTAAGGTTTCAGGGCTTAAAGACTTAAAAGGAAAAACCGTAGCTGTGCCAGAAGGTTTTTACTATCAGGAAATATTGGAACAGCACTTTCCTGAAATTATTATTCTGCCCCTTGAAAATTCTCTGCAATGTCTGGATGCTGTTTCATCCAAGCGCGCGGACGCAGCTTTATCTGAAAAGCCTGTTTTTGATTATCTCATAAACAGGTATCTGCTCATGGAGCTGGAAAACATTCCCATCCTTAAGTCAGATATTTTGAGCACAACCCCTGTTTCTATTGGGGTCAGCAAAGATCAGGAGGTGCTGCATAATATTCTTCAAAAATCAATGGACGTTGTCTCCAGAGAAGAAGTAAATACACTCAGGGAAAAGTGGTTTAGAGCATCAGATGAAAACAACGATATTCCTCTGGATTTGAGTACTGTAGAGATGCAGTACCTAAAAAACAAAGAATCCATAAAGATTTGCGTAAATTCCTCCTGGCGCCCATTTGAAGAAATCAAAGCTGACGGTAGATATGAAGGCATGGTTGCTGGAATCATGGAGATGCTGGAAAAGCGTGTGGGGCTGCCTTTACAGGTTCATTCTTCGAGTTCCCTGAATCAAAGTCTGGATATGTTTGTTCAGGGAAAATGCGATATGCTCAGTGTTGCTCAGGGCACAGGTTTTGATCCGGAATCAATGCTCTTGTCCAAACCCTATCTTGAATCCCTTACAGTTCTGGTATCAAGGGATCAGCATACCTATATTCCAGACCTTAATTCCATAGTCTGGGACAAACTGGCAGTGGTTTCCCAAGAACCTGTTAAGCAATTTATTGAAGACAATTATCCTGAAATTGACACGGTAGTTTTTGACAGCCTTGAGCAGGCATTGAAAGGGGTTTCAGATGGAGAGGCGGATCTCGCCATAGGCAGTATGCACTTAGTCAGTTCCAAGATACATGAAATGGGTTTGTATGATCTGAAAATTGCAGGCCAGACCCCATATAAAGAATTTTTCAGAGTGGGAGTCGACCCAGACCAGCCTGAGCTGCTGAGCATCATTGACAAGGCAATAGATGACCTTTCCCCGCAGGAAATAAACAGTGTGGTCAGGCAGTGGATATCCATAAGATATGAGCAGGGGATAGATTACTCTTTAGTATGGCAGATAGGTCTTGGTGCGGCAATTATTTTGTCATTCTTTTTATACTGGAACCGAAAGCTTTTCTGGCTGAATCAGAAGATTGCTGAAGCCCATAAAGATTTGGGGGTTAAGACCAGAGAGCTTGAAAAATTGTCCATAACAGACAGTTTAACAGGGACTTACAACCGAATGAAAATTGAACGAATCCTGGATAACGAAATCTTAAGGGTTAAACGATCCAAAGAGTCATTATCCATGATTATGCTTGATATAGACAATTTCAAAGGCGTCAATGATGACTTTGGCCATCAGGCCGGGGATATGGTTTTACAGAAAATGGCTTCCCTGCTTCAGGATAATATTAGAAGGACCGACTCCCTTGGGAGATGGGGCGGCGAAGAATTTATGGTAGTTTGCCCCCATACTGAGCATAAAGGGGCCTGGAGCCTGGCAGAAAAGCTGCGTCTGAAAATTATGTGTGCGGATTTTGGAGAGGTAGGCAGGATTACAGGCAGTTTCGGCGTCAGCCAGTTTGTTGCAGGTGAAAGTGATGATTCGTTTCTGCGCCGCGCCGACGATGCCCTTTATCAGGCCAAAAATGGAGGAAGAAATCGGACAGTAATCAAGCTTAAAGAAGTTTGATTGTTGTCATAAGT
>JBHEPK010000021.1:0-274 GCA_046260325.1 Desulfonatronovibrio sp. | reverse complement strand
TTTTTTTCACCACTAAACATTTTGTTTCTGAAGGATTTGATCGGGAATCCGTCAAAACCATTGAAAATTTTCAATCAGCAATGAAGTTTGAAATAAGGGATCTTGAACAATACTTTCTCGAAACAGCGAGACGTGCAGCTCAGGATCATCAGCTGGCATCAGCTATCTATTCCAACAGCAGCCGGGTCATGTCTACCAATGCTCAAGAACTCATGCAGGCCAGTGATATTAATTTGGTTATTTTTTCAAACATTGACGGAGATGTCCTTCATAG
>JBHEPK010000209.1:0-3120 GCA_046260325.1 Desulfonatronovibrio sp. | reverse complement strand
AAGGCTGACCCTGAAACCAGGACATCAGCCCCGGCAAGGGTTAGTTCATTGGCATTATCAGGAGTCACTCCTCCATCCACCTGAATAAGGGTATCAGCTCCTGCAGCCCTGATCATCTCCTTAAGTTTCCTGATCTTTTCCATGCTGAAAGGAATGAACTTCTGCCCGCCAAACCCGGGATTAACGCTCATGATAAGTACCATATGAAGCTGGGGAAGGATATACTCCAGAACACCTATGGGAGTATGGGGGTTGAGAGACACCGCAGGCTTGACCCCAAGCCGGGCAATCTCTGAGACAGTCCTTTCCAGATGAGTGCAGGCTTCTGCATGGACGCACAAAAGATCCGCGCCGGATCTGGCAAAGTCTTCCAGATATCTGTCAGGATTTTCAATCATCAGATGCACATCAAAAAACAGATTGCTTTTTTTACGACAGGCCTTGATGACTGGAGGACCAAAAGTAATATTGGGCACAAAAGCCCCATCCATGATATCCCAATGTACCCATGAAAGTCCTGCCTTTTCCAAATCCTCAAGTTCCTGTCCCAGCTTGGTAAAATCCGATGACAAGAGAGAAGGTGATATTATTATCTTTTTCATAAAAACTTAAATTCTCCAGATGTTTTGTTTATATTTCTACCTGTACTTAATGGCGCTGATGCGCATAAGCTTGTCAAATGAATGCAGGCCTTCGATACGCCTGAATGTTCCTGTACGTCCGCGCATAACCATGGAACTGGTCAAAGCCCCTTCGCCGGTAAACTGAACACCCTTGAGGAATGTCCCACCGGAAATGCCCGTGGCTGCAAAAAAAACGTCATCACTTTTGATCAGATCTTCCAGAGTAAGGACCTGGCTCAGGCTATATCCAGCATCAAGCAGTGCCTTTTTTTCCTCTTCTGACTGAGGATCAAGCATGCACTGCATTTCTCCGCCCATGACCCTGATGGCTGTGGCTGCCAGGACCCCTTCAGGGGTACCACCTGTGCCCATCATGATATCCACATCACCTTCAGGAGTAACCGCCATTAAAGCACCAGCCACATCACCATCGGTATGCAGCTGAATCCTGGCTCCGGCCTGACGGATTTCATTGATAAGTTCCTTGTGTCTCGGTTTATCAAGGACAAAAACCACCAGATCATCCATGGATTTGCCAATGGCTTTGGCCACCTTGCGCAGATTTTCCGCCACAGGCATCTTAATATCCACCTGGTATTTGGCCTGAGCAGGCACTACAAGCTTTTTCATATAATAGGCCGGCCCTGGATCATACATAGTCCCTCTGGGAGCCAGGGAAACTACAGCTATGGCATTGGGACGACCGAAAGCCAGCAGCCTTGTTCCTTCAACAGGATCCACTGCCACATCCATTTCAGGACCCCGACCTGTACCAAGGGATTCACCATTATAGAGCATGGGAGCTTCATCCTTTTC
Organism: Desulfonatronovibrio sp.; assembly: GCA_046260325.1. Classification (GTDB taxonomy): domain Bacteria; phylum Desulfobacterota; class Desulfovibrionia; order Desulfovibrionales; family Desulfonatronovibrionaceae; genus Desulfonatronovibrio. The sequence goes on along the minus strand of JBHEPK010000209.1, from coordinate 1,681 downwards.
ACCCTCGCCGATAACTACTTTGCCCTTGATATCTAAGGCATTAAAACTAAGACGCATAGCATCCACTGCAGCCTTGTCGCCTTCAACCTTATCTCCGCGTCCCAGCCAGCGAGACGATGCCAGGGCAGCAGACTCTGTTACCCTAACCAGGTCCAATGCCAGATTTCGATCCGGTGCTTCTCTAATCATTTCATCTCCTTGGATATAAAGTTACTTGGACAGCCTTAACAAGCTTGAAATAATACTGGCAAATAGATACAATATGACACATGTGCAATAAAATACACGAGATATTTTGCCGGATTCACAATAAGTTATCAAGGATAAGTCTTCGCTCAGCCTTGGTTATGTATGTGATTATTCCCATGACCCTGGCCCTGGGCATAACCGGACATCTGGCCCTGAGCGCCCTTGAAAAAAGCATTGAAAAAAACATGCAGAGAGATCTGGAGCTCATAGCCAAAGCCATCCAACTCCCATTAAGCTCCGCCCTTGAAAGTGAAGAAACAACCGCCATATACAGCGCCTTGGACTCGGCCTTTTCCATTGGAGAAATATACAGCGCCTACCTTTATGATCAGAAAGGAAATGAAATTGCCCTGGCCGGCCCCCTGGAATCTGAACCCCAGAGTGAAAAGCTCACCGAACTGATCGATGAAGGTGAAGAGCACGGGGGCTATGGAGATGTCGCAGGAAGTGATGTATACTCATATTTCATACCTCTTTCGGATTCAGGAGGAAAAGTCAGCGGAATGCTCCAGCTCACAAGAAAAGAAAGTGATTTTGTGGAATATATAAGGAACATAAGAATCCAGGGCCAGATTGTTCTGGCCTTAGGTCTTCTGGTTATGACCGGCCTGGTTCTTTATGGACAGCACCGGGCCATGGGCAGACATTTTTCAAGCCTCATCAACAGTATGTCCAGAGTGGCCAGAGGCGACCGACAGCACAGGTTTCAGTCTGGCGGCCCCAAGGAAATCGCTGCCATAGGCAGACAATTTAACCTCATGCTTGACAGCATTGAGGAAGCCCAGGAAGAGCTTAAAAACAGGCGCCTGGAACAGGAAATTTTACAGGAAAAACTCAGAAGATCAGAAAAACTGGCTGCCATAGGACAATTATCCGCAGGCATTGCCCATGAGTTGGGGACTCCGTTAAGCATTGTCACTGCAAGAGCCCAGCGGGCCTTGAGAAAAAAAGATATCTCTGAGGACACTGCCTCTGCACTCAAAAGTATCCGGGCCGAAGTCAGCCGCATGGAATATATAATCAGGCAACTTCTGGACTTCAGTCGCAGCTCCAGACTTCAGAAAAGATCTGTACCTCTGAGCATGCCGGCCCAATCTTCTTTGAGCGCTGTCTCAGATCTAACAGAAAAACATAATGTTCAATTAAAGCCTGAAACTGATACCCAGGCCATAGAAATATCCCTGGATCCTGTGCGCATTGAGCAGGCACTGGTAAACCTTCTCAGAAATGCCATCCAGTCAGCTCATGGGGGCCAGGTTGTCCTTTCCTGGGGCTATGATCAGAATAACGCCTGGTATCAGGTGGATGACAGCGGGCCGGGAATACCTGAGGATGTTCAGCCCAAAATATTTGAACCCTTCTTTACCACCAAGAATGTAGGCACAGGAACCGGGCTTGGCCTTTCAGTAGCTCACGGAATCGTGGAAGAGCA
>JBHEPK010000208.1:0-3139 GCA_046260325.1 Desulfonatronovibrio sp. | reverse complement strand
AGGTGTGGTTACGCAACACCTGTCATTGCGAGAGAGCGTAGCGAACGAAGCAATCTGTATGGCAAAAGTATAAATAGCTGAATTGATTGCCTATTCGCCTTAAGTTACTTAGAATCCTTCTTTAAATGTATATGGACTTTTTTTCAAAGGCAACCACAAGACAAAGTGTTTATTGACAGAAAAAATGTTTAATGCTTAGTCAAAATACGCAAACACAAACCCAAACATTAGCCAATGGCGCACAAAAAACTATGCTTGAAGAAAACCTTATACTTGCGTTTACTCTGACCGCTCTCGCCGGATTATCCACAGGCATAGGCAGTTTTATTGCTTTTTTTACAAAACACACCAATAAGTCTTTTTTGTCCATGGCCCTGGGATTCTCAGCAGGAGTAATGATTTATATTTCATTTATTGAAATCATCCCGAAATCTCTGGAAATGCTGGAACCTATCCATGGCCATGAAATGGCTGCCTGGTTTATGACCCTGACATTCTTTGCCGGAATATTTTTTATTGGAATCATTGACCGTCTGGTCCCTGAACACGAAAATCCCCATGAAGCCAGAAAAGTGGAAGAGGTTCATGACAGGGTTGATCGCAAAAAAATGCATAGAATGGGCATTCTTGCGGCCATGGCCATAGCCATTCACAACTTTCCCGAAGGCATGGCCACTTTTTTTGCCACCTTAGCCGACCCAACTCTGGGCATTGCCATAGCCATCGCTATTGCTTTACATAATATCCCTGAAGGTATTGCTGTGGCTGTACCCATATATTATGCCACCAAAAGCAGATCCAAGGCTTTCTGGCTGTCCATGAGCACTGGACTGGCTGAACCTCTCGGCGCTCTCATTGGATTTTTAATTCTGCGACCATTTATCTCACCCACCATAATGGGACTTATCTTTGCATTTATTGCAGGAATTATGGTTTTTATTTCAATGGATGAACTCTTCCCTGCAGCCAAAGAATACGGCAAAGGGCATCTGGCCATTTATGCTCTCATAGTCGGGATGATGATCATGGCCCTGACCCTGCTCATACTCATGTAAGTTTTGAGATAGAAAGGCAGACAAGCACCTCAATTTCAGATATCTCCATTCTCCTGAATTTTCTGATCTTCGTAAGGTGACAGTTGCTTCCTGTACCATTCTAATTTGGCATGTTCCATGGCACTGGAACACATGCTGAGATTGGAGTAGCTTTCTCCAATACGATCAATGATCCGCCTTGATAATTTGTAAATACAATAGTTCAATTCCCCTTCATTTTGAACCTGACCTGCCAGATTATCAATGGCCTCATCAAAAACCTTTCTCCTGTCTGTAGTAATATATGGCATAATCAATCCTTTTTACCATCCCTGATCCCCAGAAGTACCCTGTAGGGTCCAGGTGTCCCAGGCGGAACAAGGGCTACCCTGTCCTTGTTTTTAAATTCTGTAGATAAACTTGATACCCGACCATTAATAAAAACTGCTTCAACATCAGTTTCGCTGAGTCCCATTTTTTCCATCAGCCCCTTTACAGTCTCTCCATCATCTACTTCCATACAATCGTTAAATGTCTGAACCCCATTGGAGCTAAGCTTTGACTGCAAAAATGAAAAGGCTTTAAAACATATCGTTGGCATAATCTTCCCCTGGCTTTAATTTACTGACAGGAATTTATCCATACCGCACCTTCTGCATGAAGAACATGCTTCATCAGGACAGGGACTGGTCAACACTTCTTTTTTATACATTTCAAACTCCCGGATAAGATATCTCTTATCAACACCCAGATCAATAGCATCCCAGGCAAAATCTTTATCAACAGGAAGTTCCGTGTCAATATAGTCTTCCATGTTTCCTGACCATGCCTTAAGCGCTTTTCTCCAGTTATTGTCATTTTCAGAGGCCAACAAGAGCAGCTCATGCACTTTTTCATCACCCTTGGATAAGAGCCCCTGAATTCTTGAAGAAAATGGTTTTTCCGCTTGAAATTTGATTCCTTTGTACTGAGCGCACATTTTTTTAACTCGCCTGACTTTTTCAAGAAATACTTCTTCCTTATCCATAGGAGACCACTGTAGAGGAGTCCAAGGTTTAGACACAAACATGGAAGCACTTATACTTATAAGGTCAACTCCTTTTTTCTTCCTGCCCATACCTTTTTTCCTTGCCTGTTCCAGCATATCCAAAAAATCGGCAAGGTCCTGAAAATCTTTATCTGACTCACCTGGAAGGCCTAAGATAAAATATAGCTTCAAGGTATTAAACTGCATCTCACTGATAAGTTCCACAGCCCTGAAAAAATTTTCACTGGAAAAATGTTTGTTCATTGCCCTTCTCAGTCTGGAACTGACCCCTTCTACTGCCAATGTAATGCTCCTGGTGCCGCTTCGACGTAAAAACTCCAGAAACTTTCTATCAAGGCCATCAGCGCGAAGAGATGACAAGGAAAACTTTATCTTCCTTTTGTGAAGCCAAGTTAAAAAAGCAAACAGGTCTTCCCAGTCTGTTAGAGCAGTACCTACCAGACCGACCTTCCGGGGATTTGCCTTTTGCACTAAGTTTTTCAAGTCTTGAATTTTAGATTCTCTGGGAGGTCTGTAAATAAAACCGGCTGCGCAGAATCTGCAGCCGTAGGGGCAGCCTCTGTTAATTTCCATCAAAAAACTGTCCCGGAAAACAGATGTCCTGGACACAAAGGCAGAATGACATGGCGACTCAAGATATCCTTTGTCTGTTGAAGATATCTGTTTTTCTACTTTTTGTCCTTGTCCACAGATCATGATGCCTGGCAGACCTGAGATTAATGCTAAGACTTTACTTGCTGAACTTTTTTTGAGCCAGGCATTTCCTATGACTTCAGAAATGGCTGCGAATCTTCCTTCAGATTCGCCCACATACAAAAAATCAAGACTTGGTATAACAGGAAAAGGATTAAGAAAAACAATTGGCCCCCCAGCCATGATAAGGGGCCAATCATTTCTCTCGGTCGAAGTGACGGGAATCTCTTCAGCCTTGAGGATGTTTATCAATGTTAAAAAGTCACCCTCAAAATTCAAACTGAAACAGATCAGGGGAAAATCAGCAAGAGTTTTGTCAGAATCCGGGCATTTTGCTTTTTTAGATTTTCTGTCCCAGAAAAAA
>JBHEPK010000207.1:0-3147 GCA_046260325.1 Desulfonatronovibrio sp. | reverse complement strand
CCACTGACCCGAATATCTGTCCCCAGGCCAGGAAAATTAAAAAAATTGCCTATGATGAAATGCTTGAAATGGCCAGCATGGGGGCCAAGGTTTTACAGATCAGGTCGGTGGAGTTTGCTAAAAAATACAATGTTCCCATTCATGTCCGTTCTACATTCAGTGACGGACCAGGGACCTTAGTTGTTCAGGAGGATAAAAGCATGGAAGCGGCAATGGTTTCTGGTGTAGCGTATGATAAAGATCAGGCCCGGATAACCCTGGCAGGAGTTTATGACGAACCTGGTGTAGCAGCCAGGATATTTGAGCCCATTTCCCGGGCCAATATTGTTGTGGACATGATTGTTCAGAATCCCAGCAGGGAAGGTAAAACAGATATGACTTTTACCGTACCCAAGGGCAATGTTGAAGACACTTTGAATATATTGAAAAAGGCCCAGGCTGACATCGGGGTCCGGGCTATCTTGCATGATGTTGATGTGGCCAAGGTTACTGTAATTGGAGTCGGTATGCGCAATCATGCTGGCGTTGCAGCCATTGCCTTTTCCGCACTCAAGAATGAAAATATCAATATTATGATTATCAGTACCTCAGAGATTAAAATTTCATGTCTTATTGAAGAGAAATATACAGAGCTGGCCATCAGGACACTGCATGAAGCCTTTGGGCTGGATCAGGAAGCACCGAGAAAGGAATGTTAGTTTTAAGTATTAAGCTAAAAGTTTTAAGTGTTAAGTGTTAAGCTAAAAGTTTTAAGTTTTAAGTGTTAAGTGTTAAGCTAAGAGTGTTAAGTGTTAAGTATTAAGTTTTTAAGCCAAACTATCTGTTCTCCACATCGGGGGACAGATCTTATCATCTATTAATTGGCTTTGCAGAATTTTTGAATGTATAGAAGGGAATGATGAAAGAAATAAAAGTATATGATACGACGTTGAGGGATGGGTCACAGGCTGAAGATGTTCATCTTTCAACAGAGGACAAGGTAAGAATTGCCTGCAGGTTAGATGAGCTGGGTATAGATTATATTGAAGGCGGCTGGCCTGCTTCCAATCCTACAGATCAGAAATTCTTTCATGAGATTAAGAATTATGCTCTGAAAAACGCAAAGATTACAGCCTTTGGCAGCACGCATCCTGCCAAAAAAACTGCAGAAAGTGATCCCAATCTCCAATCCCTGATCAATGCTGAAACAGATGTGGTGACCATATTCGGCAAAACCTGGGATGTTCATGTGCATGATGCCCTGAGGACCACTCTGGAAAGAAATCTTGAGCTTATCCACAATTCACTAACCTTCCTGAAGCCAAAGGTTAAGGAACTTTTTTTTGATGCTGAACATTTTTTTGATGGATTCAAAGCCAATAAAGAATATGCCCTGACCTGTCTTAAAAAGGCAATGGAAGGAGGGGCAGAGGTGGTTGTGCTGTGTGATACCAATGGCGGAACAACTCCCATGGAAATCAGGGAAATATTGACCCAGGTCAAGGAGGAAATTCCCAATATCCCTTTTGGAATTCACACTCATAACGATTCTGAGCTGGCTGTGGCCAATAGTCTTATCGCTGCAGATATGGGCGCTGTTCAGGTGCAGGGAACTATAAACGGCTATGGGGAAAGATGTGGCAATGCGAATTTATGTTCAATTATACCCTGCCTGCAATTGAAGATGGGCATATCTTGCATACCAGAAAAAAATCTCAGTTTCCTGACTACAACAGCTCATTACGTTGCTGAGATAGCCAATCTTGGAGCTTTTCATCGTCAACCTTTTGTGGGCAGGTCTGCCTTTGCCCATAAAGGTGGAATACATGTCAGTGCAGTGCGCCGTAACGCCCGTACATATGAACATATTGTGCCTGAAATTGTGGGCAACAAGCAGCGCATTCTTCTTTCTGATCTGGCCGGCCAGAGCAATATTCTGTTCAAGGCCAGAAGATACGGATTTCACTTAGATAAGGATGATCCTTTTGTGCTGGATCTTTTGTCCAAACTCAAAAATCTTGAGAGTCAGGGTTATGAATACTCTGCAGCAGAGGCTTCCTTTGAACTCCTTCTTAACAGGACTCTTGGCCGGGCCAGAAAATACTTTTCTTTAGATTCTTACCGGGTTCTTGAATCCAAAAGAGGGCGGGAAGACGAACCTGTTTCCGAAGCCACTGTAATGGTCAGGGTCGGAGGAATGCTGGAGCATACAGCAGCAGCAGGCAAAGGGCCGGTCAATGCCTTAGACAACTCCCTGCGCAAGGCCCTGGAAAAATTCTATCCTTCTTTATCAGAAATGCATCTTGTGGATTTCAAAGTCAGGGTGTTTTCCATCAATAATACGAATAATTTTTCAGGAACTGCTTCCAGGGTAAAAGTACTCATTGAGTCGGCAGACCATTCAACACAATGGGTTACTGTTGGTGTGTCTTTTAATATTATTGAAGCCAGCCGTCAGGCCTTGGAAGATTCCTTAAATTACAAGCTTTTTAAAGATGACCAGGCCAAGCTGACCAAGGCCATAAAAGAGGCTGAAAAGGAATAAAGCAAAAAAAAGAGCATTAAAAATACAGAATATGCATAAACCCCTTGCTGAACAGATACGCCCGGAAAGCATTGAAGAATTTGTCGGGCAGGATCATCTTAAGACCAGGATCAAGGCTATGGTTCTGGGGAGAAGACTTCAAAGCACCCTTTTTTTTGGTCCTCCTGGATGCGGAAAGTCTACTCTGGCCATGATAATTGCCAGAGGGCAGGGGAAAAGGTTTGTCAGACTCAGCGCCCCTGAAGTTGGTCTGGCTGAGCTCAGGAAAAAGATTTCAGATACAGATATTTTAATTCTTGATGAACTCCATCGTTTTTCCAAAGCCCAGCAGGATTTCTTCCTTCCTTTACTGGAAACCGGAGAAATAGTCTTACTGGGAACCACAACTGAAAATCCTTCCTTCAGTGTAACCCGCCAGCTCTTATCCAGGATGAATGTAATCAGGCTCAGAGCGTTAAGCCAGTCAGAATTGATGGAAATAGCGAGAAGAGGGCAAGGCACTTTAGAAAAAGACATTCCAGAAAAGAGCATGGAAATGCTGGCTTCTCTGGCTGGGGGAGATGCCAGAACATTTCTTAATCTCATGGAGTATGTGCTCGATCTTGATCCTGAAGATATGGAAC
>JBHEPK010000206.1:0-3156 GCA_046260325.1 Desulfonatronovibrio sp. | reverse complement strand
TTTTCCATGGGATCAATATCAGAAAACTGCTCTGGATATAAAATTTTTCCGATAAAGTAGGCGTTGGCAAATATATTATCAAAATTTTGAGTATAGAATTTATAGGGGAAGACACCGTAAATTTTGTTTTCACGAACAGCCTGGAGCATGCTGTATGCACGGTCTTCTTTAAGCTGGTTCAGCCCGTTAGCCATACCATCCAGGCGCATAGTTGATATATCCAGAAATACAATATCCGGCTCCCACACAAGTATCTGTTCTTTAGCCACGTTTGCATGGTCAACCCGCTTTTCAGACGTAGATAGATGCCCGGCTACATTCTGAGCATTTAAAAAATCAAATGGAGCATAAGTTGGCTCAGTAGCCTGAAAACCGTGTCCACCTCTCTGGGCTACTCCGCCTATATATACACTCGGATGTTGCTCCTCTGGGATGTCTTTTGTTCTGTTTTCAAGGTCTGCCTGCAGGAAATTGAAGAACTCAATCACTTGTTTGGCGCGTTCTTCAACGCCCAGGACTTTACCCATAATGTTCAGAGTTTTATCAAGATCATTACGCCCGTACGTCAGGTTGCCATAGTCAAGTGCAATAACCGGAATCCCGGTTTTAGCCTGGAGATTTTCTACCCCACCATCTCTGGCAGCATAGGTTTTGAAAATCACCTGGGGCTGGGGGTCCAGACCGGCTATAAGTTCAGGGCTGTCATGTCCCCGGAATTCTCCAAACAGGGGGTAGTCACTGAGTTGAGGGTTGGCTATGGCATAAGGTCTTGCATCGGCTGAAAATGGCAGTCCTCCTTTTTCAGCACTATCAACACCCACTATACGGTCCTGGGCCTGAAGATAAGTCAGTAGGCGCAAACAACCCGATCCGGAACAGATCACTCTGTCTACCCGGGTTGGAATTGTAAGTTCCCTGTCCATGCTGTCAGTTATTGTCTTTGAATCTTTGGCATGGGCTGGAAATGCTGCCCAGATAAGGCAAGTCATGAAGATAAGTACAGTTCCGGTTAAAGGCATTTTTTTAAACATTTTCCCTCCTTTATTGAGACTGATAGTTGTTGATAAATTAAAGAGCCAAAGGACAAAGCTGACAGGCTTGAAGGTTTCTTCAACAGGTTCCTGTTCTTTAAGGGCAGCGCAAAAAGAGCTTCATGAACAGCCAAAGCCAGAACAACACTGATCCAGATTTTATTATTGCTTTCATTGTACATATTTTTTGAAGTTATGCTGCAGAATAATATAAATGCGAAATCTGTGTTACTGACTATGAAAATTTAAAAAAAATGTAAACACAAAAAAAACGAAATTGAAATTTGTGTCAAAATTATGTTGTGAATGGTAAAGACAGGCTTATCTAACTGTGGGCTGATTCAGGTATGGGAAAGGATTTAAGGATTTTGGCTAACGGGATCATGTCCGGTCAAATAAGCAGCAATACGAAAAATCAAAAAAGACAGGTGGTTACTTGCCCGATGAACGTGTGGTGAGATGCTCCAGTCCAAGGGAGTGCTTGGTCAGCAGCTGTTTCAATTTCCTGATTGTATCTATTCACCACAATAGAGCTACTTCCAGTATCGTCATTCCCCAGCTTGACTGGGGAATCCATGTCTTTTGATCTTCACACAAAGATGGATTGCCGGGTCAAGCCCGGCAATGACGCTGTGGGTGATTCTTAACAATTCAACGTGAGTTGTTCCTGCAATATGGTGAATAGATACCCCTGATTTATGTTGTTGAAATCAACTTGCCATAATGTTTGATTTCATCAATAAGGTGTCCGCCTGCCTCAAATGACGATGGGCTATAAGGGATTGGTTCAATTCTGGTATTAATGTCTCTGCGCAAAGGAACAATTTTTCGCCTATCCTGAAAGCGATCACCTGTGAACGCCTCTGAAATCAAAGCTACGTCAATATCGCTGTCCTCATGTGCATTCCCTTTTGTCCATGATCCGAATAGAATAGCCTTCTGGACAAGAATGCCGTGCTTATTAAGCTCAGTTATGTATTTCTTCACGTCTTTGATGATTCCATCTCTTGTAGAAGCCATGACTTCATTTCCTCTATTTTATCGAGGTAATTGGTTGTAAACTTTCGGTTGCATTTTTTATAAAAAGAAAATTTTTCATCAGGATACCTGGCTTCAAGGTTGAAGTCCGTAGCAATTTCAAGCAACTCTATTTGATCAAGCGATAGCTCAATCTCAGATTTTTCAGCAAGATAAACCAAACGGTGAGATAGTGGAGAGTTCTTTTTTTTAACAGATACAAAGTATGCTTTAAGCAATTTTTCAAGAGTCAGGTGAGCAAAGAATAAAGCGTATGGGTAATCCTGCTTTTCCAAAAGATGTCCAGCAACCCTCCAGTCATTTTCTGCTGAAGCAATCCAGTAGTTGATTTTTGTGTTTATCTCAGGAGTGTTGGTCATTTACTTAAAATAAGTTATGTCACATTAACGGTCAATTAAAAAGCTTAATTTCTTTTCCATCCCCCACCAAATTGCTTTAAAAAATCATAAAAATCCACACTTCTGACTGGTGTAAAGTTACTGAGAGTCATTCATGTGATACTGATCATAGCTGCCCTGACCTGGTTTTTCTCAGGGGACTTAAGCCGGGCAGTGGCCGTACTAATTGCCGGATGTCCGTGCGCCCTGATTATGGCTGCTCCTGTTGCCACTGTGGCTACAGTGGGTCGGCTGGCCGGTTCCGGGGTGCTGGTCAAGTCCGGGATATATCTTGAACAACTGGCTGATTCTGATGTTATTTTGTTTGATAAAACCGGTACTTTGACTAAGGGTGAGCCAAGAATCAGCGAGATGACCATGGATGATGACTACTCACAGGAAGAGGTTCTGGGCCTGGCTGCATGCGTTGAAAAGGACTGCACTCATCCTCTGGCTACGGCAGTTATTAAGGCTGCCCATTATGCACGGGTGGGAGTGCAAAAGTCCAGAGAAGTTCTGTCCGAGATAGGCCTGGGAATGAGGGCAGTCCTCATGGACAACCGGGTGGTTGAAGTGGGAAGTCCGTATCTGAACGGCGGAACCGGGACCTTGCCCCTTGTTTTTCAGGATAAGGTGGGAATAATCAGAGAGTCCGGGGCAACACCTCTTATTGTTTATCTCGATAAAAAGGCTGTAGGCGTCATCGGTGT
>JBHEPK010000205.1:563-3202 GCA_046260325.1 Desulfonatronovibrio sp. | reverse complement strand
TATATTCAAGTATTACCTGGCCTATAAGATGATTACTGAACAGGCTCAAAAACAGGGAGAGTCCGCAAGCGAAAAGTTGCTTTAGTGACTTACATCTCAAATCCTGTCAGAAAAAACAAGAAACTTAGACACAATTAACCCAGATCAAATTTTTTCATTCATTACCTTTCCCTCCATACAATTTTCTTAAAGTTTGAAGGCTCAACCCCGACTCAGCCGAGCATTTCCTGAAACTCGCTGGCATTTTCAGGTGCGTATGCCTGGTAATCATTATTAAAATAGGCATAGATCTGTTCGGGCTTAAGTTTCTTGAGCTTTTCGGCCCACTCCCGCAGCTCTTTTGTGCTGTATTGATCCCTGTACCAGCTGTCGCGGCCATGAAAACGCGCATAAACACGTTTGGAGGTTTTAACAGCCTCATCACTGAGACCATCCGGAGCTGAGATCACGCAGAAAATCACACCGTGATTTTGCATGATATCATAAACCTCCTCATCAAACCAGGAATTGTGGCGAAATTCCATCACATTCCTGAAATCCCTGCTCAGTGTCCTGCAGAATTTTTCAAGTTTTTCAATGTCCTTATGCTGATTGCCCGGAAGCTGCCAGAGTATGCAGCCAAGTTTACCCTTAAGCAAACCTGCCCTGTCGTAAAATTTTTTTACTGCTTCCTGTGTCTGATTCAATTTTTTCATATGAGTAACATAACGGCTGCCTTTGAGGGTGAAACGGAAATTGCCCGGCACCTGATCATACCAGTTTTTCAAAGTTTTTTCATCAGGCAGGCGGTAAAAACTGTTATTGATCTCCACGGTGTCAAATTTCATGGAGTAGTATTCCAGCCATTTTTTTTGGGTCAGGTCCCGGGGATAAAATTTTCCCCGCCAGTTCTTATAATTATATCCTGAGCATCCTGTATAATTTCGCATCTCTTGCGCCACCGCTTACTTTTGCTGACACTTGGGATAATACCACCCGGTTCGGCCTGCGACCTCTACTTCCTCTATGGTTTTATGCAGCGCGGTTGAATTCAGATACCGCCTGAATACCTCAACATCAGGGAGCTCTGGCAAGATTTCCTCCTTAATATAAAGGAAATGTTCAAGGTTTAACGTTCAAGGTTGTCCGGTGATTATGGTGAATAATCACTCTTTATCTTTGTCGATCCCGGTATTTTCCTGTTTTTCATATACCATCTTATCCTCTGGATCCATGCTCTCTCCTTCCTTTACAGCAGAAAATGGGTCACTCTTTTGCGGACGTCCCTCAAGAAGATAATCTTCCGGGCTGTTTTCAGGCACATCCTCGTCTGGAGTGCGATCCTTTCGCTGCCAGGCAACCCTATCAATAGTAATATTATCTTCAATCTCATGAACCCCAAAAGTATCTTCTACAATCTCGTATATTATTTCACTTTGCTCCTGACTTGGAAGGGCTCCTGAAAAAATAACTTTCTGCCCCTGGCAGTTTATCCGCAGATCATCCATGGCCACGCGCCCGTCATAGCGTATACGATCCCTGATAGCATTACACAGCTGCTCATCAGAGAGCCCCTGATAATCCGGGGCTAAAGGCGAACTACTTTCTGAAGGCTGCAGGGACTGACCCTGTTCTGTTTCCTCTTCCTCGCTTGCGCAGTTGATACACTTTTCAGCCCAGGGAATTACCTGCAACCGGGCCTCGGAAATCTCTTCCCCGCATTCCTGACAAATGCCGAAAGTTCCGGCTTGTATTCGCTGCAGGGCCATATTCACATCATAAAGTTCATCCCTGGTGACTCTGTCCTGATCTTCGAGCTCTTGCTGCATCTTTTCCTGCTGCGCAAGTTCTTCCATTTCAACCTGAGACTCGCTTAATCTTTCGCTGGACGCCCCGGTCTCTTCCCGCATTCCCTGAAGAAGGGAACGCCTTTGCTGAAGCTTTTGATATGCTTTATCCTGAATCTCTCTGCTGATCATCTTCTCTCCACTGCGTTAAGGTTAAAAATCGGAATCATTCATCTTTGAGACGCCGGGGATACTGATTAAATATCGTATCTTCCGCTAAATCTTTTTCCAGCTTTGACTGGGCGTTATCATATTTTTTCTGCAGCGCTTCCCAGAGTGTTTCCACCTGTTTTTTAAGCTCTTCTCCGGAAGATTGAGCCGCTTTTTCCAACTCCTCGATTTTGTCTTTCAATTCCTGACTCTTGATGTCCAGCATTTCCATTAATTGATTGTATTCGATTTTATTTTCTTTGTTTGCCTGAGAAGCCTTGGCCGCAAGCATGCTGATTTCTGAATGTCTGTCTTCATTTTTTTTCTTGAGCTTTTCAACATATCTTTCTTTGGTTCCAGTCATGTTATCCCTCCATATAAAGAATTAATTATCGCATGAAATTAACTTCGAATCTCAGAGTTTATTATAATAAAGATTTTTAGGATCTATTCATTATTATTTCAGGCCTCCAGCATGTCAGTTACTTCCTGCTCATCCAGATCGTGCCAGTGTCTGTAGGCTTCGGCTACCGCGAAAAATTGACTTGTCCTGACATTGAGACAATATATCTTGTCCACTTCCGGTGATAAATGCTCAATGGATCTCTGAGGAGCGGTAGGTACAGCAACTATTATTCCGTTCGCCCCGGCCTTTTTGACCAT
>JBHEPK010000205.1:0-553 GCA_046260325.1 Desulfonatronovibrio sp. | reverse complement strand
AAATTGAGCCTGGACAGAAGGCGCTCATTGAAAAATGTCGTGCCATCCTGAGCCATGGCCCCGAATCCGGCTTCGGGATTGTCCGGAATCTTTAGCTTTCTGGCAATCAACAGATCAAAGGGTAAACTCAAAGTCTTACTGACTATTAATCCCACCGGGACGCCCCCCGAAGGGATTGCAAGGAGCATAAGCCCATTGGTAAGAGGGTATTCCGGCTGAAGCATCATGGCCAGCATTTTGCCAGCGTCCTCACGGTCTTTGAAGATATGATGCTTATCGCGAAAATTCTTCATTTCATGAATTTCTGCCTTCATATATCCACCTGACTTTAGAGTTGTTAACTAACTTTTAAGGGAAACAAATTAATGTGGTTCATCCGGTTTAAGCGTACTTCCTCGAAAAGAACAAGAATATCTCACGCCCGGCCTGAAGCAGGCCTTGAGACACGGAGCAAGGCACGAGGAAGAGCTCTGCGCCTTCCATGAGAAGGCTTGTCAACGTCCGCCGTGGCTGACCACCTTATTTGCCTGGCGAGCCATTGAGAGCCCCGATA
>JBHEPK010000204.1:0-3202 GCA_046260325.1 Desulfonatronovibrio sp. | reverse complement strand
CTTCTACTGAATTTACGCGGTGAGTTTTCTTGAAAAGAGTATTAAGCATATCTAAGGATTCAATAGATTTAATTTTATCAGATAAGGATTGCCCTATTACATCAAATCTTTCGGTTAGGTTTTCAATGATATAATTTTGGGCATTTTTAATCTCACCTTTCTGTTCCCAATAAGGTCTTCTGTAAGCGATTAATTAAGCCCATCTTTTCATAGCCAATAAATCTGTTATGTTCTCTCAAAAACAAGGAGATCATAATGGACATCAAAAGCACAGCCTCTTCAAAAAGCCTTTCGAGATCTGAGTTCTGGGCAGAGCATCTCAGAAAACAAAAACAAAGCGGGCTTAGTAAAATCGGATACATCCGCAAACATGGACTATCCAAACATGCCTTTTACTATTGGTCCAAAAAACTTGATTCTGAGAATAGACCCCAAAATTCTATTGTTCCCCTGGGAATTAAATTAATCCAGCCCCGTCAATGCGACTATCAGCCCATATCCATCCATGTCAGCAACAGATTCAAACTTGATATAGCCGGAGATTTCGATCCAGTCATAGTAGGCAAGCTGGTCAAGACCCTGGAGGAGATTCCATGATTCAGGCAAATCTCCAGGCCAGAGTTTATCTGATCACAGGATATACTGACATGCGCAAGGCCATTAATGGCTTGTCAATAATGGTTCAGGCCGAATTGGAAATGGATCCTTTCTCAGGACACCTTTTTATTTTCTGCAACAGATCAAAGACCATCATCAAAATACTTTACTGGCACGTCAATGGTTTCTGCCTGTGGCAGAAGAAGCTGGAAAAGCAATCATTCAAGTGGCCACGGTCTGAAAAAGAGGTTTTGGATCTTGAACCAAGGCAACTATCCTGGCTGCTGGATGGTCTGGATCCAATCATGCTTAAAGGCCATGATTTTGTAAAATATTCGACATTATTTTAAAGATAAAGCTTGCAATTTCAGATGTTTGAGTATATAAAGTGCTCAGTTATGGACATCGAAAAACTACCAAATGATATAGAAGTCCTCAAGGATATCATTCTTGATTATGAGGGACAGGTAGCTCATCTCAAGAACAAGATGGCTCTGTTGCAAAGGGCTCTTTTTGGTTCAAAATCAGAAAAATCAAAGGGTCCTAAGACCAGAGAAGTTCAATTTCCCTGGCCTGAACTGATCAAAGGCGAAAATAAAGAGCCGGAACCAACGCCTGAAGTCAAAGATGACACCATAACCGTTCCTGAGCATAAACGTAAAAAACGTGGCCGCAAACCCATTCCTGCTGATCTTCCCAGAAAAGAAATCATCCATGACTTGACTGAAAAAGAAAAGATATGTCCCTGTGGCACTGTCTTATCTCCCATAGGCGATGAAGTTAGCGAAAAGATCGATTATACTCCAGCCCAAATTGTAGTTGAGCGTCATGTCCGTCGTAAATATGCCTGCAAATGCTGCGAAGGAGTTGAAAGTGATCAGGGAGCTGTCAAAATTGCCCCCATGCCTCCTCAGTTTATTCCTCAGGGCATTGTAACTCCAGGACTTGTAGCTCATGTCCTGACTGCCAAGTTTGTAGACGGTATCCCCCTTTATCGTCAGGAAAAACAATTCAAAAGACTTGGCATTGACCTGTCACGCTCTACAATGGTCTCCTGGGCCAAGCTGGCAGCCAAAAAATGTAAACCCCTTACCAATCTGTTTAAACAGGAAGTGCTGCTGAACAATATCATCAACATTGATGAAACCACAGTCCAGGTTCTCAAAGAACCTGGAAAATCAAATACATCCACGTCATACATGTGGGTCTTCTTAGGCAATGACCCGAATCATAAGGTAGTTTTCTACAATTACCAGACCAGCAGAAGTGCTGAGGCTCTGGAATTTCTCAAAGATCATAAAGGCTACATCCAGACAGATGGCTATGCCGGATATAACGAACTTGGCAACCGTCCTGATATTATTCATGTCGGATGTATGGCTCATGTCCGACGTAAGTTCATAGAAGTGACCAGGTTGACCAAAAAAGACAAGAAAAAAGGCGGCACAGCCCAGAAAATTGTTGATCTGATTGGTAAATTATATCTTCTGGAAAAACACTTTATTGCCACAAAGCTTGAACCTGACCGGATCAAAGAGGAGCGACTTCAGAAAAGTGTCCCCATATTAGACCAAATTAAGTCTATTCTTGATGAGAGAAAGAACACGTCTCCACCAAAAAGCAAGCTTGGTTCAGCCATAAACTATGCCCTTGGACAGTGGGACAGAGTGACCAGCTATGTCCTGGATGGACGCTTGCGCCCTGATAACAACCTGGTAGAGAATTCCATCCGACCTTTTGCCGTGGGCCGGAAAAATTGGCTGTTTCATGGCAGTCCCAATGGAGCAGAAAATGGAGCCCTGTTTTACTCGATTATTGAAACAGCTAAGCTCAATGATCTGGAACCCTATGCCTATCTGCGTTATCTCTTTGAAAACCTGCCCTTAGTCAAAACTGAGGCTGACCTGAAAAAGCTCCTGCCTCAGTATATCGACAAATCCTTTATCCAAGCTTATGAAATCCCTCACAGATAAACGCCTGGTCATGTACGAACAGGCGTTTATTGCTCCATAGCAAAATTGGTTCACCCTGAACAGGTGTATCCCTTTGGACGCTTACAATTTGGCATGGATGTTTTAACCTCAAATAAGAATGAATTATGATTATTAGTAAAAAAGCCGTGGCAGACTGCTTTATGCGGATTTGTGGATGTTCATAAAATCCACATTAACTCTTTGTCCAGCTTTAAGGGGGAACTTTAGCGACCTGTCCGGGGCCATCCTGACAGGGGCAACACTGTCCGAGGCGGACCTATACGGGAACTGGATTCAGATCGATATGTATCGAGGACCGAGGAGATGGTGAACCTGAAGGAATTGACTACCGATGCAGATTAAGCATGTCATCAGCGCACCAGTCCGTCTGGTTTGGAACATCCTGATCGATACGCATCAGTGGCCGGTCTGGGGTCCATCAATCAGGGCGGTGCAAAGCCTCCAGCAACACATCACTGCCGGTTTGAAAGGGAGGATTCAGACCGTCATTGGAATCTGGTTGCCATTTGAGATCACGGACTTTGAACCTATGTCGCTCTGGAACTGGAAGGTAGCCGGTATACCGGCTACCGGTCACCGCGTGACGATTCTTGACGAGGATCGCTGTGAGC
>JBHEPK010000203.1:0-3219 GCA_046260325.1 Desulfonatronovibrio sp. | reverse complement strand
TGAATGAAGTGGGGATTCTTCCTGAAATTCTTATGGAGAATGCCAGCAGGGAAGCTTTGAATGTAATCAAGTACAGGTTTGAGAATTTCAGGGGGGGCTCAGCTCTGGTCTTTGCCGGTTCCGGCAACAATGGCGGGGATGCCTTTGCTCTGGCCAGGCATCTCTGGAACCATGATGTCAAGGTGATGATCCTGCATTCAAAGCGCCTCAAGGAATACACTGGTCCAGCCGGATATCATCTGTCACTGGTCAAAACCCTTGAAATTCCACTTATGTATCTGCATGAATATAATATGGATTTTCTCAAGGATGTGGATATTATAGTGGACGGGCTTTTAGGGACTGGTTTTTCCGGAACTCTTAAAGCTGAATACGTGAAATGGGTAAAGGCCATTAACAAACTTGGTAAAAAAAGTTATGTGATTTCTCTGGATATACCTTCAGGTATAAACGGAATAACAGGAGAACCTTCTCCTGTGGCTGTGAAGGCAGACGATACCATCACTTTTGAGGAAGCCAAGCTTGGGCTCATGCAGCCGCAGGCCAGAGAATATACAGGATGTCTGTCCATTGGTAAAATTGGAATTCCCAAAAGAATAAAACGTGAAAATCCTCCTCTGCACTTTGGGCTTAATATTCAGGTTCTCGGAAAATTGCCTTTTCCACGTAGAACAATGCATAAGGGGCATGCAGGGCATGTTCTTGTGGTTGGGGGATCAGCAGGACTATCCGGAGCAGCAGTTCTAACATCCCTTGGGGCTTTAAGATCTGGAGCCGGTTTGGTAAGTATTGCCTGCCCGGGGGCTTTGGCCAGGGATATAAGATCCGGCTGGCCTGAAATAATGGTAAGACCCCTAAGTGACAGTGAAAAATGGCATGCGGGCCTTATGGAAGATCTGGAGCCTGAACTAAAGGATTTTGATTGCGTAATTGTTGGCCCGGGGATGGGGCGAGATCCTGAAACACAGGAATTTCTCAAAGCATTTATCCAGAAAGCTCCAGATAAGGTTCTTTTTGATGCTGATGCCTTGTATTTTCTGGCTAAGGATCCTTCCTGCCTGGAAGAATTTTCCAAAACAAGGGAAGTGATTGTGACTCCTCATCCAGGGGAACTGGCCCGTTTTTTTGATGTTACGGCTCAGGAAATCAATCAAAACAGAACAGATTTTGCCAGGGACTTCACAGAGAAATATAAAGTAAGCTTGGTGCTCAAGGGTGCAGGGACCATCGTTGCTGCTCAAGGTTATCCTTTTTATGTGTCTCCTTTTGCAACTCCCAGCCTGGCAGTTGGTGGATCAGGAGATATTTTATCCGGCATGATAGGCAGTCTCATGGGCCAGAATATGCCGGTTGTTGATGCTGCCAACGTCGGGGTTTACTGGCATGGATTAGCCGGGAAACACTTAGAAGAAAAGTTTCCTTTTAGAGGAAGCTTAGCAAGGGAGATTGCAGATGCTTTGCCAGAGGTCATGTCCAAGGCAAAGCAGAGAGATGAAACATGCTGTCCTGAATCACTGTTTTAGCAGAGACGCAGTTATTCCAAAAAATCAGATTTTATTTAAGAACATTCAATTTTAATCGAGGAAGATAATAATGACTACTGCCCAGGACATAATGAGCACAGATCCGATTGTTGTAAGTCCGGATACTGAAATTCCCGAAGCAGCAGAGCTGCTGCTGGAAAGAAACATCAATGGCATTCCTGTGGTTAATGAGAAAAAGGAACTGGTGGGCATAATCTGCCAGAGTGATCTTGTGGCCATGCAGAGAAAGATACCGTTGCCTTCACTTTTTACCCTTTTAGACAGCCTGCTGCCTTTGTCCTCTTCATCAAAGATGGAAAAAGAGATAAAAAAAATTGCTGCTGCCAAGGTTGAAGATGCCATGACTCCCAACCCTGAATCTGTGAGCAGGGACACAACCCTTGAGGACTTGGCAGAAATAATGGTTAATAAGAAGTTTCATACCCTTCCAGTGGTGGAAAACGGCAAGCTTGTGGGTGTTGTGGGTAAGGCTGATGTTTTAAAAACCCTTATGAAGAAGAAATAGCTTGATTGTTGGCCATGCCACAGCCTGACCTTTAAGTTAAAGATAAAAAATGGTGAATAGGTACAAAATATCAGACCCGGATAATCCGAAGTTTTCAATCTTTCTAAGTGATGAAAGTGAGACATTGGCTTTTGGCCAGGGTCTAACTATGTTGTTTCAGAAGTCAGGAATATTTCCGGCTATTTTGTTTAAAGGGGAGCTTGGTGCCGGCAAAACCACGATGATCAGGGGAATTGTAAGGTCACTGCCTGGCGGTGAAGAAGCAGAAGTAAGCAGCCCGAGTTTCAATATCCTGAATATTTATCCTGCAGACCCTGAGGTTGCTCATTTTGATTTGTATCGTCTGGAAGGCAGGAGTATGGATCCCGAGAGTGAAGATATCCTTTTAGACAGGACACGGCTGGTTCTTGTTGAGTGGAGTGAGTTCCTGTCTGAATGGGCTATGCCGGATGATGCGCTGCTTATCAATCTCAGCATTGACGGCTCAGGTCGTCTGGCGGAAGTTAAAGCCGTTGGGGATGTTGGAAATTTGACAAATCACCTGAAGAACAGTTTGCAAGCTGTCCACGCAGCATTATGAATACTTACGTTACCAGTTGTTAATATTTATTTAAGGGAGAATTTCCGGATGCGAGTTCTGGTTCAAAAATATGGTGGGACATCAGTTGCCAACTTTGAGTGCATGAATAAGGTCAAAGAAAAGGTTTTAAATAACTTAGATAAAGGCTATAAGGTGATTGTTGTCCTGTCAGCCAGGTCAGGGGAAACCAATCGTCTTATTGATCTGGCCAGACAATGGTCACACAGACCTGATCCCTGTGAGATGGATGTTCTGTTGTCCACGGGAGAACAGACTTCAGTATCCCTTTTCACTATGCTGCTCAAAGATTGCGGTGTAAAGGCCAGATCCCTTCTTGGATTTCAGATCCCCATACAGACGGACAAAAGTTTTGGAAAGGCCAGAATTCTTGATATTGATAAGGAACGTATTGAGGAGATCCTTGAAAAATACGACGTCCTCGTGGTGGCAGGATTTCAAGGTTGTGACTGCAGCCAGAGGATAACCACATTGGGACGCGGCGGCTCAGATACATCAGCAGTGGCCCTGGCAGCTGCTATTAACGCTGATACCTGTGAGATTTATACGGACGTTGACGGAGTGTACACCAC
>JBHEPK010000202.1:0-3262 GCA_046260325.1 Desulfonatronovibrio sp. | reverse complement strand
GAAGACTGGTAATTAAAATCTTGTCAATTAGGGCAGGTTAGAATGTCTCTTAGAGCACGTAGCCTTGACCCTGCCACATCCTTTGTCCCGCTATTGAAAACAAATCCTCATTCATCCAAATACCGTTGCTTTTATCGGTATTTTAATTTAACAATAAATATACTCTTTCAGAAAATAAACCCTTAGTTTTTTCCTTCATACATAGTAATTTTATTCCTTATGGAGCTTATCATGCCCCGACCTCCCAATAAGAAAAATGAGTCCAGTCAATCCCCCTTATCTGATCCTCAGGACATTCTGGAAAACGCCCCCGTTGGTGTTTTTACTTCCACACCGGATGGTCGTTATTTATACGTTAACAATACCCTTGCCCAAATACTTGGTTATAATTCTCCCCAACAGCTGATGGATTCCATAATAGACATTGGCGCGCAAATTTATGTAAACCCTGCTGATAGAGTGGAATTCATGCGCTTAATGGAAGAGTACGGAGAGGTGCTCAACCATGAATGCCGGTTCAAACGTCGGGATGGATCAGAGTTCTGGGTGTCGAGAAGTGCCCGCTCCATCAGGGATGAGAATGGTCGTGTCGTTGCTTATCAGGGGTTCAATACTGACATTACAGATAGAAAAAAAACTGAAGAAAGACAAAAAATCTTTTTCCAGATGCTGCAAAACTCAGAGCATATAGCAGTATTTAAAGACCCCTCTCTAAAATACGTGCTGATAAATGATGTTTACACCAAAATGACCGGGCATACCCCGTCAGAGGTGATTGGCAAGACAGATAAGGAGCTTTTTCAACATATTTCAACTCCTGAACAGATAGAAAAGTATATGAACAATGACAGGAAGGCCCTTGCTCTGTCTCCAGGGCAAGTGTTTTCCATTGAAGAGTCCTTATTTGATGAGGACTGTGGATTAAGAACTTTTATGACAAAAAAATTTCCTGTTCACGATGAGCATGGAATACTTCTTGGAGTAGGAACCATAACTTCCGAAATCACAGAGCGGAAAAAGGCCGAGGAGACCCTGGCCAAACAAAAACAAATCATGGCTCAAGCAGAGGAGTTGGCTGAACTGGGAAGCTGGGCATGGGATATAACAAACGATACTTGGCAGTTGTCAGATAACTGGAAAAGAATTCACGGAGTTCCAGATATCCAGCTAACGACACCACAGCTCCTTCCAATCGCACATCCTGAAGATAAGCCTTTCATCGAAGAGGCCTTTGCCAAAGCGGTAGAAGAAGGTAAACCCTATGATATTGAACACCGCATTGTTCGCCAGGACAGCGGTGAGGTCAGATATGTTCGTGCTAAAGGGCTTGTTGAGCTGGATGATACCGGTCAACCGAAATCCCTGGTGGGTGCAACTCAGGACATCACAGAAGGAAAATGGGCTGAGGAAGCATTGCGACAGAGTGAGAGAAAGTTCAAGGAACTTGCCGAGCTTGCTCCGGTAATGATCACAATTCAGACAATGGGTGAAAAAGCAGCATGTAAGTACGTGAACCAAAGCTTTGTAAAGATTCTCGGTTATACTGCAGACGAGATCAACAGTTCTGATCAGTTTGTGATGGTACATCCAGAAGTGCGTCAGATGGTTGCGGAAAATGCCCAAAAAAGGCTTAGTGGCCAGGATGTTCCCGGACGGTATGAGATGAAGCTTCTTACAAAAAACAAAGAAACAGTAATCGCAGACTTTTCCGCTACGATCATCGAATATGAGAATACCAAAGCCATACTGACCGCAGCCATGGACATCACCGACCGTAAAAAGGCCGAAGAAAAAATTAAGATCGCCAATGAACAGCTTCAGCAGACCAATGCTGAGAAAGACAAGCTCTTCACCATCATTGCCCATGACCTCAAGTCTCCTTTGTCCGGTGTATTCAGCACCTCGGAAATTCTTGCAAAAGAAGCTAAATCTCTGACCTTAGAAGAAATCAGTCAAATATCGGCTGAAGTGCATAAAAGTTCCAAGAATGCATTAGGGCTTCTGAATGATCTGATGCAATGGGCGCGCATGAGTCAGGGAGGTATGGATTTCAGCCCAGAAGAATGCGGCCTTCATGAACTGGCCAGCTCCAGTCTGTATACAGCCCGGGATGTGGCCAATAAAAAGGATATTACCATTCAATCTGATATCCCTGCGGACTTAAATGTAATGGTTGACCAGGCCATGATTAATACGGTTATCCGCAATGTGATCTTCAATGCAATAAAATTTAGTCATCAAGGTGGCAATATCACCATCACTGCGCAAAAGGCAAGTCCATTTGTTGAAGTGTGTGTCCAGGATGAAGGAATAGGCATGTGTGAAAAAGTTATGTCGTCAGTCTTCTCTCTGGACAAAAATAAAAGACAATATGGCACAGGCGGGGAAAAAGGAACCGGCCTGGGGCTTATTCTGTGCAAGGAATTTGTGGAAAAGCATGGCGGTCAAATCTGGCTGGAAAGCGAGCCTGGCAAAGGCACAAAAGTATTTTTCACTTTGCCTTGTGATCAAGATATCAGGTAAAAGTAATAACTTATCCTGATCCAACATTATAATTTCAAGTTAAAATAAATAGATAGTTTACCAAGTGCTATCAATTTACTGAATTACGCACTTTGCATCTGCATTGGCTTAACCCGCATTGTATTCAGGGAGATATTAATGACCATAACCGATCCGACTTTGTTTAAAACAGATATAACGAGTAGCTCCAGAAATGCCTTCCGTTCTATCCTTATTGTTGATGATGAACCAGAACAGATAATTATTATTAAAAAAATTCTGACTTCTGCCGGCTACCAGGTCCTTGAGGCTGAAACTGGTGCTAAGTGTTTAGAACTGACTCGCAGCGAGCGGCCAGACCTGATTTTGCTTGATGTCAATTTGGCTGATGCAAGCGGATTGGATATCTGCAGACAAATCAAGGATAATTCTGATATTTCAGATATCCACATCATGTTTCTGTCCGGGGTAAAGACAAGCCCTGAGCAGCAGGCCCAGGGACTCAGGGCCGGAGCCGATGGTTACCTGGTTAAGCCAGTGCATAAAGAAGAATTTTTAGCGCGGATTGAATCCATAATGCGTATCGCGCAGACCGAAGAGAAGCTCAGGGAAAGCGAGGAAAAGCACCGCCGACTCTTTGAGACCATGGCTCAAGGTGTGGTATATCATGCTTCCGATGGGATCATCATTTCGGCCAATCCAGCCGCGGAAAGGATTCTTGGCCTGAAGTTCGATCAGATGCGTGGCAGGTCGTCCATGG
>JBHEPK010000201.1:0-3262 GCA_046260325.1 Desulfonatronovibrio sp. | reverse complement strand
TTCAACTTATTATACTCCCAGTAAGAAATATGTGTAAAAGGTGATATGTCTTGAGTCCGATAAATATATAGGGAAGTTGAGCTTTCCATACAGCACAGCACCCCTCCAGTATTGTGAGGGCAAAATTAGGTTGTCACGGGAAGTAGCCTCATCTGCATAAAACTTCATTCAATCATTGGGGATTCGTTATCATGTCTCGGCATACACACTACGCCCATCACCGTAATAGGCTTCATAGACATGCTGGTAAACATCCGAGGCTTTCTGCTCATAAAGCTCTGGAGTATATGACCTGGGCAGTCCTTCATCCAATATCTGCTCTATGGTCAACCGGACCATGGCTCTTGCCTGCTGACGCTTGCGCCAGTCAAGCACCAGTTTTTCCCTTTTCAGTGCCTCAAGAAGTTCTTTTGCTGTTGTCTTGACCTTGCGTCGCTCAGACTCGGTGAGCTCCACTGCAGGCTTGGTCAGCAAATCAAAAATTGCCAGCTCCTCTTCAGTAAGATTTTCTTTAACAGCCCTTTTTTCTTCCTGACCAAGCTGCTTAGAGAATTCTTTAAGCTCTTTGAAAAATTCTTCAGCGTTCATGCTCCCGGAATTGTAGGCCTCAATCATAGTTTGAAATTTTTCCAGAAAGTCCATCCGGGTCCTGTTTTGCTTGACCATCTCCATGATCTTACGGGCGACAGAACCTTTGAGACGTTCATTTAAGGTCCTTTTCCGTCCTTTCTTGAATTTTTCGGCCAACTTTTCAAAATCGATATCAGACAGGTTCACCCAGTGCTCATCTCCAAAGGCTGAAGCCACCTGTCTGAAGATATACCCTTCCGTGGCGATAGAACGGTCCAGAAGGTCTTCCACCTGGCCCATGACCTGGGTAATATCTGCTGGAGGGGTCAGGTTTCTGATCATATCCGCAATGACCTTCAGGGGAGTCACTTGGGACGAATAGTCTTTGGCCTGTGGATCTGGGAGGACAGCTTTGTAGAGCCTGTTGACCATATTGGCCAAGTCCATATATCTGCGCTTAATTTCTTCAGAAGAAACCAAGGCCTCAACTGCGTCCTCAAGCAGTTTGACACGCTGCAAGTCTTCAGCTTTGTCTATCTCCATTAAATCAACACCATGCTTGGAACAAAGAGTATTGGTTTCAATTAGGGCCTGCCTTAAGGCCTCAAGCAGAGCTCCCTTATCCTCAACTGGTTTGTTTCCATCATCCTTGCCACCTCTCGCTCCGTATATGGCCAGGGCCTTTTCCAGGTTACGAAATACCCCGGCATAATCCACGATAAGGCCGCTCACCTTGCCGGGATAAACCCGGTTGGCCCTGGCAATGGTCTGCATCAAGGTATGCCCTCGCATGGGCTTGTCCAGGTACAAAGTGGAGCAGGATGGCACATCAAATCCAGTCATCCACATGGCACAAACAAAGACCAGTCTGAATGGGTCATTAGGTTTTTTGAACCTTGTTTCCAAGTCTTCTTCCAGCATCCTTTTGCGGTGGGGCCGGATATCAAGACCTTTATTCTCCATATCCCCGAGTTCATTCTGGCCCTGAGATACTACCACAGCCATGTCGGTTTCCTGCATCCAGGCAATGGATGAGGCTATATCTTTAGCTTTGTCTCCATCAGAGCTCGCCAATTCCCTTTGCAGTTCCTCTATCTTGTCCTTCCAGTATTTCTGGACCTTGTCATACATGCGCACAGCAGTTGCCTTATCAATGCAAATCATCATGCCCTTGCCCTGAAATCCCCTGCCGATAAAGTGATCGACCAGGTCTTTGGCTATGGCCTCTAACCGGTCTTCCCTGGTAATAAGGTGATATTCCCTGGCAAATTCTCGTTCCAGCTTTTTTTCCTGTTCTTCATCAAGTTCCGCCTCTTCCAGAAGCCTTTCCATATCCGGATTGAAATTGTCGTTGATCAGCTGCAGCTCTGGTATCCGGTTTTCATAGTACAGGGGAACAGTGGCCTTATCTTCCACAGACTGCTTGAAGTCGTACACACTGATGTAATCACCAAAGACCTCTTTGGTCCTTTCTTCACCTATGATGAGCGGTGTTCCGGTAAAGGCCAGAAAAGAGGCATTAGGCAGAGCTGTTCTCATATTCATGGCCAGGGTATCGTACTGGCTTCTATGTGCCTCATCCGTAATCACTATGATATCGTCACGTTCTGATAGAACCGGATGATGCTCACCTTTTTCAGTCCTGAATTTATGAATCAGGGTGAACACGTAACGGTGATCTTCCTGGAGTATTTGGCGCAAGTGCAGAACACTTTCTGCTTGAGCTTTGCCTTCTGTTACCACTCCAGCAGATGCAAAATTTTTGTATATCTGACCGTCAAGTTCTTTGCGGTCAGTGATGATTACAAAGGTCCAGTTACCAGACATTTTACGCATGACCTTTTGAGCGAAGAATATCATGGACACGCTTTTGCCGCTGCCCTGGGTATGCCAGAATACCCCAAGCCTGCCTTTATGTTCCTTGATGTTTTTAAGGGCCTTGATTGCGTTATTGACTCCAAGGTACTGATGGTTCTTGGCAATGAGCTTGATCAGCCCTCCAGGAGCTTCCTGGAATAGGGTGAAGTTCTCCACCATGTCCAACAGTCTTGAAGGTTCGCAGAGGCCTCTTAGCATGGTTTCCAAAGAAACCTGTCCCTGCTCGTCCTCGCTCTCAATCTTTTTCCAGCTTGCAAAGTGTTCCCATCCAGCAGTCATACTGCCCATCCTGCTCTTGCTGCCGTTGGAAAGAATAATCAGTGCATTGGGCCAGAATAGATGGGGAATGGTGTCTTTATAATCACGAAGATTGTCGTAATAAGCTGATTCAATGCGGTATCTTGGGGATTTGAATTCCATAAAAACTAAGGGGAGTCCATTAACAAAGCCCACCAGGTCAGTCCTCCTGGTGTGCATTTCTCCTGTCACCCAAAACTGGGAACAGAGCAGAAAATCGTTTTTATCAGGCTTATCCCAGTCAACAATCCTGACTAATTCAACAGTTTCTCCGTCACCTTCAGGGTCAGGAATATTTACCCTGACTCCATTCTTAATAAGGTCGTAGATTTCTTTGTTGGCGGCAGCCAGGCTCATTCTGGAGCGGTCTTTACATATCTCGGCAATTGCTTCATGAACTGCTTCAACAGGCAACTCAGGATTGAGCTCAAGCAGGGATAGACGCAATCTGACCTTGAGTATGACTTCACCCTTGTTTTCCCGGCCAAGAGAACTTGAGCCATGGTCAAATTCACCA
>JBHEPK010000200.1:0-3289 GCA_046260325.1 Desulfonatronovibrio sp. | reverse complement strand
AAAAAGCTGCAGCCCTTCTTTCTGAACTTCAACATAATCAGAGAACAGGAGTAGGACCAAAAACTTTGGCTGAAAAAAGAGAGCTTGAAGCACGAGCCAGGAAAGAGGCTGAAATGGAAAAGGCAAAAGCTGAAATTGAGCAGTCTATTTTTAAGGATGCTGGGGATGCCTTTTTGAAATGGGCCAAGACCTCAAAGAAAGATTGGGATCACGATTCTACGCGGCTGCGACTGCATGTCAATCCAATCCTGGGGGACATTCCCCTTAAGGACGTGAGGCCGTCTCATATCGAAAAGCTCAAGGTCAGGTGTCAGGAAAAAGGGCTGTCTCCTGGCACGGTCAGACATTGCCTGCAAACAACCCGGGCTGTCTTTAATCACGCTGCGAGGCTTGGAAGTTACAGGGGAGAGAATCCCACAAGGAAGGTGAGGTTCCCTAAGCTGGACAATGCCCGTAAACGTTTCTTTACTCATAATCAGGCTGATCAATTGTTATCTGCCTTATGGGATCACGACCAAGACTTACATGATATCACATTGCTTGGCTTTTATGTTGGTCTGCGTTTCAGCGAGATTGCCTGTTTAAGATGGGAGAACGTGAATCTTGAGTATAATGTGATTTACATAATTAACGCTAAGAGCGGAGAGAGCCGAGAAGCATACATTACAGAAAACTTGAGAGAAATGTTTTTACGCAGACAGGAAACAGGACAGACTGCGTTGGTATTCCCTGGTCCGGTCAAGGGTGGAGTTATGAAAGATGTTTCGGATAAGTTTATGAGGATTGTTAATAAGCTGGGGTTTAATGATAATATTTCTGATCTCAGACAGAAGTTAACATTTCATTCAACCAGGCACTCTTTTGGTTCATGGCTGGCCCTTCAGGGAACCCCGCTCCTGACTATCAAAGAACTGATGGGCCACAAAACAATTGAAATGACAATGCGGTATGCTCACCTGATGCCGGACCATAAAAGGGAGGCAGTAGACAAACTTTCTGCCAGGAAGCCAGGGAAAGTGATCTCTTTCAACCAAGCAGCACAGGCATAAAGCCCCAAAATATATCGGCCCGAATCCAATCCGCGGGTTGTTTTGGAGCTTTGCCCGGCCATTTGTTCTGCCAGGTCAATATATGGAAAGTATTTCATGGTTACCAAGTGAACTTTTCTTCCAAAAATCCTTGTCTGGCTGTTAGATACCAGGCCAAAACCCCTACTATACATACATTATATCAGGACTGGAAAGATGGAGGTTTAGTTATAGATCCATCATTTCAGAGAAATTATGTGTGGAATAAATTGATTTTAATAATTTTGGAGGCGTTATGCAAAGACGAGGATTTATAAGCATGTTTGGCGCATTTTTTGGGGCGCTGGTGTTTGGTGGGAAAGTTCCAGAGGTAAATGCCAAAACTCATTCCAAGCCGGTATCTTTATTCAAATGTCCTGTGGCTGGATTCCAATATTACCAGGGTCCATCTATTTACTTAGACCTTGAACCCGGCCAGACATTGAAATTAAAGCGTGAACCCCAGAATCCACATGACAGCAAAGCCATTGAAGTATTTACCAGCAGCGGCCAGAAGCTGGGTTATGTGCCCAGATCTCACAACCCGCTCTCGGCAGATCTTATGGACAATGGTCATGAGCTGACAGCCAGTCTTGTTACAATTTCTCCGGACATGGGGGAATACAGCTGTCTGGAAATGGATGTTCGTATGGTTGGCGGAAGTCAGCAGGCTTGATGAATAGTTTTTCCTGTAATAAAATTTAAGGATTCGTACTTGGCCTTGTTCATTTGATCTTTCAATCTACAGAGCTTATGTTATGGTTCATTTTTTGAGAATGGAATCAGTACATAAAGCTTACAAGAGATGGGAGCATTAGCGTTCCTGAAAACTAAGTTGGGGACAGTCCCGAAGCCAGGGACAGTCCCCGTGCTAAGCCATCATTTCTCGGTTTTGCTCCATAGGTTGCTATAACAAAATAAGTTCTATTTCATTTTTCAGAAACGCGTAATGCTCCCGGTGGAAGGCATTTAATATCATGACATCATTTTACCTAAATAAAGCCAGAGATCAGGTTTCTCAGGACAGGTTTTATCTTTCTCATCATGCACAAATAGAACGTGGTGAAGAGCAGATCAGCATAGACGATATAGTTGAGAGCATTATTAATGGAACTGTGATTGAGACATATCCGGATGATCCAAGAGGCGAGAGCTGCCTCTTTTCAGGGCAGGGGAAAGACAAGCGCTGGATTCATGTCTTGTGTGGTAATTTTTACGAACAATACTTGTTGATTATCACCGTGTATATCCCAACTCAACCTAAATGGATTGATCCTTTCACAAGGAGGAAAAAATAAATGCAAACTTGTTATTTCTGCAACAAAGGAGTTCTGGAAGACAGGTGTGTTACTGTGGATTTCAGGTGGGGTAAGGAATTGACCATTATTGAGGAAGTGCCCGCCAAGGTCTGTAACGAGTGCGGCGAACGCTATTACTCAGCAGCCACATCAAGAAAAATGGAAGAAATGGCCACCCAAAAACAGGCTAACCATGTGGTTGAAGTTCCCTTGGTGAGATTTGAGCCTTCATCATGCGCTGCCTGATAGAAGACGGATAGATATTAACTGCATGAAGGAAGAGCAGCATGACATTGCAGGAAATCCTTATGCACATACATTCCATTGAGAATGATCTCATGGAATTTGAGCGCAAGTATGGCATTTTTTCTGAAGCTTTTTATCCAGGAAATTGAAAATCTAATCAATGCACATCGGAGATAAGGTTTACAGCCAATTGTACAGTGACCAGGGAGAGGCCACAGTTCTATTATTGCGGAGACTGACGATAGTATGAGCTGAAGCTGGAAAAGAAGAGCTGAATGCCTCATTTTATTGAAGAAGAATTTATGAACTGAATGTGGGACGTGGAGGGCGTATAAGGTGGCCAAAGAAAAGCAATCCAATTTTCCTTCTGATTATGGATCTCTGCTCAA
This sequence comes from Desulfonatronovibrio sp., assembly GCA_046260325.1. Classification (GTDB taxonomy): domain Bacteria; phylum Desulfobacterota; class Desulfovibrionia; order Desulfovibrionales; family Desulfonatronovibrionaceae; genus Desulfonatronovibrio. The sequence goes on along the minus strand of JBHEPK010000200.1, from coordinate 289 downwards.
AGATGTAAAAGATCGGGTACGTTCAGCCCAATATGCCGCTTTAAAGGCAGTCAACAAAGAACTTGTCGGGCTATATTGGGATATTGGCCGGATGATTGTGGAGCGGCAGAGGGAAGAAGGCTGGGGTAAAGCAATTGTCCAGCAACTGGCTGGAGATTTACAAAAGGAGTTTCCGGGAGTAGGCGGTTTTTCTGCGTCTAATCTATGGCGAATGAAAAGTTTTTTTGAGACGTATCAAGGTGTTCAAAAACTCGCACCACTGGTGCGAGAAATTGGCTGGAGCCACAAC
>JBHEPK010000020.1:20596-22423 GCA_046260325.1 Desulfonatronovibrio sp. | reverse complement strand
TAGCGAACGAAGCAATCTGTATGGCAAAAGTATAAATGGCTGAATTGGTTGCCTATTCGCCTTAAGTTACTTAGAAGGCAAAGCTGTATTGTGCTGTATTTGTAGCCTGTAACAAACTATTACACTTAAGTATTAATGAATCATGACAAAACAAGACGATCCTCAAATTTTCAATCCTCTTCAGCGTAAAATGCTCAGCTGCTCTCTATTTATTCTAAGTCTTATTCTTATGGCAGCTACTGTCTCTATGATTTTTTTCGGCCTGCACTGGATTGTCACCTACTTTTCAGATATTCTCTGGCCAATAGTCATTGCCGGAATCCTGGCTCTGCTTTTAAGGCCGCTTGTGCTCTGGTTTGAGCACAGGCTTTCAGCGGGTCGTATTGGGGCCATAGTCATCCTTTACGGCTTAGTTGTTATTTTTTTATTGCTGGTTGCGGCCTTAGTACTGCCGGTGATATTAACCCAGGCCCAGGCCTTTATTGAGTACCTGCCTGCTTTGATAGAAAAATCAGGTAATCTTCTGAAAAAATTTCTTCCTTATTTTTCGGAGTGGGTGGACAACTTTCTGGACTCAGTCAGTGCTTCAGGGCTTGTGCAGGGCTTGTTCGGGCAATTTCAGGATGTTTATGAGGCCTCCCAGCCGGCACTGAGCAGCGTGGGAGAACTTGTGGGCAGTTTCATTACTCTGTCTGTCGGCCTTGTAATTATTCCTGTTTATCTGTTTTTTTTCCTGCTGGCTGATAAGAATCCCGTCAGTATTATGGATGAACAGCTTTCATTTATCCCTGAAAGGATTCGTGAGGATTTCACGTTTCTATCTCAGGAATTTGTCAGGATTATTGTAGCCTTTTTTCGGGGGCAGATCCTTATTGGCTTGATTATGGGAGTACTTATGGCTGCGGGTTTTTCCTTGGTCAGCCTGAAGTTTGGGGCATTTTTGGGTCTTTTGATCGGAATTTTAAATATCATTCCATATCTTGGAAGTATTCTCGGTCTGCTCGCAGTTCTTCCTCTGGCCTACATGCAGGATGGCGGGGGACTGATGCTGCTGCTTATGGTACTGGGGATATTCGCTGCTGTGCAGCTTGTGGAAAGCTATCTGCTAACTCCAAAGATAATGGGGAGAAGCACAGGACTTCATCCGCTAACTATTATTATTGCCATACTTTTTTGGGGAAAAGCACTTGGCGGAATACTGGGAATGATTCTGGCCATCCCTCTTACTGCCTTTTTTGTGGTGGCATGGCGTCTAATCAGGAAAAAGTATCTGCAACCACAGGCTGAATCGTAAATTCATAAAATTCATAAGCAAGGAGGTGGAAATGGGAATTGAACTGGGTGGAATTATAGGTTTGATCATTCTTATTGCCTGCGTCTGGGCAATCGTGCAGACTTTTCAAAGCAGAGCCACAACCGGCTCAAAAGTTTTCTGGATAGTGCTTATACTCATTTTGCCGTTTATTGGCCTGATTCTGTGGTTTTTTGCCGGGCCTCGTCCAGGGCGGAGAGGGCGGAGATGACATCTTAAGCATCCATAAAAAAGATCTTTTAAATACTTCGAATATTTAATGACTTAACGTTGAAATAATGGTAAAATATTTTTTAACCGGGTTATGGGCAAGGCCTGCGTTAGACAATATGTTAAACTTTTACGGAGGAATTTATTGTGGATAGTAAAAAAGATGCTTATATTCAAAAACTTAAGGCCAAGATTGACGAATGGAATGCGGATCTGGACAAACTGGCAGCCAAGGCTGACCAGGCTGATGGAGAAACAAAAATAAAATATCAGCAGCAGATTGAAGATTTGAAAAACAAGCGCGA
>JBHEPK010000020.1:10298-20586 GCA_046260325.1 Desulfonatronovibrio sp. | reverse complement strand
GGCAAAATCTCCGACCTTAAAGATGCTGGTGAATCCGCATGGGAAGATCTCAAAGACGGAGTGGAGAAATCCTGGGAAACATGGAAGGAAAGTTTTGCCAAAGCCAAAACCGAATTTAAAAAAGGCTATAAAGAAGGTCAGTAACAAAGGGAGAATTTTATGAAAACATTTATTATTGGTATCCTTATTGGAGTTATTATTGGTATCGGCGCTCTGTGGTACATAACTGCCGGCCGGGAAACACCAGAAGTGCAGCAGACTGAGGAACGTGGAGCGGACAAAGCTCAGGAAGCAAAGGATTCAGTCATGGACGTAATGGAACAGACCAGCCAGGCCTTTCAGGCCAAAATGGAGGCATGGGAGTTGCGGCCTGAGGATATCAGAAAGGATATAGAGGAGCACGGCGAGGTGGTTCGGCGCAAGGCCAGAGAAGTTGGGGAGACAGTTAGTGACGCTGCTTCAGACGCAAGGATTACCACTACAATAAAGACCAGGCTGGCGGCTGATTCTGATCTTTCAGCATTCAGTGTTTCTGTATCTACAACAGATGGCAAGGTTACATTATCAGGTAAAGTCAACTCACCGGAAATGGTGGGAAAAGCTGTAGCCCTGGCTCTCGAAACCGAAGGAGTAAGAGAAGTTGTTTCCACGCTCCAGGTGGAATAACCTGACTTGAAAAAAAGTTCAGCCGGAAATGATTTTATTCCCGGCTGAACCATAAGTAAAGGATTGCCACGCTCGCCCCGGTTGAATGGCTCCGCCTGCACTGTGTGTATTCAATAGGGTAAAAAGGCTCGCTCGCAATGACGAAAACCAATTAGGATGCAGGCTTTATACAAGAGTAGAAAAATGTGGTTAACAGTTACTGTTCTAAAAAATTTCCATTAAAGCTGAGATTGTGGGTATAAAACTGTTTTTGCCAATGACCCGCAATGAGCTTGAGGCCAGGAAAATAAGCCGGCCGGATGTAATCCTGGTCAGTGGAGATGCCTATATAGACTCTTCTTTTTCTGGAGTGGCCATAATTGGCAGGGTCCTGGAAGCTGCCGGTTACAGTGTGGGCATTATTTCCCAGCCTGATCTATCCAGTCCTGGAGATATCACCGCCCTGGGGGAGCCCGGGCTTTTCTGGGGAGTAACTGCAGGATGTGTTGATTCAGAAATTGCCAATTATACAGCCCTGGGTAAACCAAGGCGGAGCTGTGATTTTACTCCAGGCGGAGAAAATCGTAAAAGACCTGACCGGGCCTGTATTGTCTACTCCAATCTTATCCGCAGATATTTCAAAAACACAGTCCCCATAGTACTTGGGGGAATGGAAGCCAGCCTGCGCAGGATAGCCCATTATGATTTCAGGACTGACAGGGTGCGAAAAAGTATACTCCTTGATGCCAAAGCAGATATCCTTGTTTACGGCATGGGAGAACAGCAGGTTCTGCAAATAGCTGACAGGCTCAGGGATGGAAAGAAACTCAATAATATCCCCGGAACCTGCGTTATGGGACATGATATCCCCAAGGATTATATTGCCCTGCCTGAATGTGATCATGTTGAGGATGATCCTGCTGTTTTTGCCCGGATGTTTAAAACTTTCTATGAAAACAGTCAGGGACCGGGGGGCAGGGGGCTGGCCCAGAAATACGGTCTTAGATATCTTATCCATCATCCGCCTGCACCGCTTCTTTCTATGAAAGAGCTGGACCGCATTTATGAACTTCCTTTTATGAACAACGCCCACCCTGATCTGAAAAAACAAGGTGAAATCAGGGCCCTGGAAACTATCAGAGATTCTATTACCACTCATCGGGGATGTTATGGGGAATGCTCATTCTGTTCCATAGCCGTGCACCAGGGAAGAAGTGTTGTCAGTCGAAGTATGGACAGTATTGTCAGAGAAGCAGAAGATCTGGTGCAGCAGCCTGGTTTTTCCGGGACAATCAGAGATGTTGGCGGGGCCACAGCCAATATGTATGCATCAGGATGTTCGAACCTGCTTAAAGGCGAACCGTGCCTTGACAGACATTGCACAGGTTTTAATGGAGTATGTTCTAAGCTGAACCACGGTCATCTCAAGCAGAAGCGTCTTTTATCAAGACTCAGGGCTCTGCCGGGAGTAAAAAGGGTGCACATTGCCTCTGGAATCCGCTATGATCTCATCCTTGCCGACAAAAGATATGGAAGTGGATATCTGGAACAGATTATCAGAGAACACGTTCCTGGTCAGATGAAGATTGCCCCTGAACATTGTTCTGATGGTGTTCTAAGGCTCATGAACAAGCCTCCAGGTTCAAAAATTAAGGAATTTGCCAATTTTTACCGTAAATTTGCTGAAAAGTTCAGGCGAAATGTATTTTTGTCATGCTATGTGATAGCGGCTCATCCTGGATGTACTCTTAAAGATATGGATAGATTCAGGGAGTTTGCCAGGATAAATCTCAGGTTCAGCCCTGAACAGGTTCAAATCTTTACTCCTACCCCTTCAACCAGATCCACAGCCATGTACTGGTCAGGAATTGATCCCTTTACCGGGAAAGAAGTCTGGTCTGAAAAAGGTATTAAAGGAAAAAGCAGTCAGAAACAGGCTGTTCAAGTCCTGGATCAGGGTAAACCCTCATCAGGCAGGTCAGAGAAAACTAAAAAAGGGAAAAAAATCAGGAACTCAAAACAATGGAAAAAATAATAATCATAACAATATTAGCATTGATATTTGCCAGGCTTATCTCGGAAAGTTTTTTATCCTGGATCAATATAAGAGAGGTCAGACGCCGGGAAGATAAGCCTCCGAGGTCCATTTCCCGGGTTATGGATGAGAAAACTTATAGAAAATCTGTTCAGTATACTCTGGCTAAGGAAAAGCTTGGACTGTTCAGCGGGTTTTACGAGACAATAATATTATTGATGGTAATTTTTTCAGGCTTTCTGCCCTGGCTTTATTCTTATTTCAGCGTCACCGGGGTAGAATTTCAGGTATTCAAGGAAAGCCTGTTTATTCTGTCAGCCATGATGATTATTTCTCTGCCTGGAATTCCAGTTGAATATTACAGCCAGTTCAGACTTGAAGAGCGCTTCGGGTTTAATAAAAGCAGTATAAAGCTCTGGATAACAGATAAGATAAAAGGTCTGATTATTGGTCTTGCCATTGGCCTGCCCATTACAGCCCTGATTATTTATTTCATATCCGCCTTAGAAAATTACTGGTGGGTCTGGGCCTTTGTTTTTTTGTTTGTTTTTCAGTTAGTGATGATGGTCCTTTATCCCATGCTCATTCTGCCCTTGTTTAATAAGCTTACCCCCCTGCCTGATGGAGAGTTAAGAAACAGGCTTATGGATCTGGCAGACAGAACCGGTTTTAAGGCCCAGACCATTCAGGTCATGGACGGCAGTAAAAGATCAGGTCATTCCAATGCTTTTTTTACGGGTTTTGGAAGGTTCAGGCGTATTGTTCTGTTTGATACGCTGATAGAGCAGTTAAGCGTTGATGAACTGGAGGCAGTGCTGGCTCATGAGATCGGGCATTACAAGAAAGGACACGTTCCCAAAATGGTGGGATTATCAGCATTGATGAGCCTGGCAGGATTATGGGTTATTGACTGGCTGCTCAAATATCCGGGTTTTGTGCAGGCCTTTGGTTTTGACTTTGAGCAGAGCGGTCCTGGACCGGCATTACTTCTTTTTGGGCTGTTGTCGGGACTTTTCACCTTCTGGCTTTCACCTTTACTGGGACTTTTATCCAGAAAGCATGAATATGAATCCGACAGATTTGCTGCAGAGCATGCCGGTTCAGAGCCCATGATCAGGGCCCTGTCCAAGTTAAGTGAAAAAAATCTTTCCAATCTTACTCCCCATCCTCTGTACAGCGCATTTTATTACTCCCATCCTACTTTTTTTGAACGGGAGCGGGCCATCAGGGAGAATCAATAGTCATGCTTCCAGAATATTCCGACTCCGCCTTCGCTGTCTGAATCAACACTGCTTTCAAGATTGATATGCGGGGTAAGTTCCACTTGTACAGAAACAGTATCAGATCCCGGTACTGTGCCCTTTTTTACTTCAATGTATACTTTTTCATTAATATACTTTCCAAGACCAAACTGAGCATGTCCATGCTCATCCCTTGTCACATCGAGATCGTCAATTCCTGTGATGGACTTGATGGTGTCCATTACACCGGGTCCTGAATCTCCCATGGTCAGAGTTCTTGTTGCGTCTACAAGTCCGATTGCCTGGAAAGGGGTCAGAGTTGATATATCTCTGCCGAATAAAATCCAGGCCATGATCTCATCCTCAGGCATGGGCGGGTCTGAAGTGAAAACAATATCCGGACTCAGGGCAGGTCCGAATACACGCACATTTACGTTTATATCTTTCTGGCGCATATTGGCATTGATATCAATGCCAGGGTCAGGCGGGAACGAGCCATCTAAGTTGATGTACGATTCAGGCACAAGATCGAACCTGCGATCCAAAAGATTCAAACGTCCTCTGATAACCTGCAGTCTTCCGCTTACTGCCGGAGAAGACGCGTCTCCCTTGATGCTGATATTTCCTCCCCATTCAGAGTCCAGGCCGCGCCCTCTGACATAGACCCTGGCTGGAAAATCCAGTTCTATATCCAACTGGAATGGATAGTTATCTGCAGTTTTTTCTTGTGGTTGAATTTTATCGTCATGGGGCAAATTTATTTCAGTGACTTCTAAGTGGACAATATCCGGTGGTGCTGCATCCGGAAGATTGGTTAGAATGCGATCAAAAGTTATTTTACCCCGGGCCTCCCCTCCGGAATTATCCCCGGAAACAGCAATGTTACCTTTGGATATGGTTGCAACGGCAAACTTATGGTTGAGGATCCTGGTGTTGGAGATGTTCAACTCCATGTTCCAGGGCATTTCCCCTGCCGGATCAATATCAACTTTTCCCTGACCCTGGATATTTCCATTGATGCCATCAGAACCGTAGATGCGGGTTATATCAATGATTGTGTTTTTCGCCAGAGCCATGATTTCCAGATCGGTCAGAAATATGCCTGCTTCAACATTTTCATATGATGCCTGTGTGATTTTCAAAGGTCCCTCTATATCAGGGCTTTTTGACGTGCCTGAAATTTTAAGTTCTGCATCAAATATTCCTGATAAAATCTGGTCCGGGGGCAGAAAAATTGCAGATATTTTTTCCAGGTTCAGCCTGGAAACGAGAGTCCCGGATAAGGGAACAGGGTCGGGCAGGGTAAAGGTAAATGGTGTAATGGAAAATTCAAGAGGTGCATCAAAACGGGCCTTTAACAGAGAATTGCTATTTTCCATCAAGGATGCGTCAAGATTCAGTTGATCCCCTTGTACGTTTATAGTTGAATTCAAGTTGAGTTTTTTAAGGTCTTCCAGTTCAGAAGCTGATGGAGCAAGATCGTCAACATTCAATGTCGCTGAAATTTCCGGGTGGGTTGGGGTTCCCAAAAGCTCCAGGTCAAGATTGACTATCCCTGAGATATGTTCTGTGCCGGGCACAGGTATTTCTGAGATGTTCAGTTCTGACAGGTTGAGTTTTGCATGGACTTTATCCTGGTCCAGCTCTGCCTTTGCCTGCACGTTTCCTGAGGCGATTTTTATGTCCAGGGGGCTTATGCTTGTTCCCTGGGGAGAATGAGAAAGAATGACAGGAGAGAGCAGGGTAAAAGGCTCATAGGCAAAACTGCCTTGCAGTTCTGTGAGAGAAATTTTGTGCATCTCATCTTCCAGGGCATAGCTACCGTCGGATGACAATTCCACATGGTGCAGGATATTACCAGTAAGTTTCTGGGAGAAAAATATTTCTTTCAGAGTGCCGTGAATATTGGCTTCAAAAGACTCAATTTCTGCCTGGGAAGCCCTGAGCTTATTCAAATGGATTTGAGATTCAAAACCTGGCTGATGCATAATCTGTCTGGCACGTCCAGAGGCTTTAATTTTTTCAGCATATATATTTTCTATTCGAATATCATTGCCTTCGAGGACAAAATCCACGTCCTGGTCTTCATTGGTGGGGTAAAGGGTCAGTTCTGACCGGGCACTACCCGCAAGATCAATATTAAAGAAGTCGCCAAGCATTGCCATGTCTGAAAGATCAAGGTTCAGTTTACCCCGGGTCAGGGTGTTTTTAATATCAAAAAGCAGATTGCCGTGAATGTCTATTCCCGGTCCCCTGCCTATGAGTTTGTTGACCTGGACCTTATCTTCAGTGACCTGAAAATCCGTAAACAGGTCAAGGTGCTTATCTTCTCTTTGAAGATACATATCAAAATTTCCCGCAGGAAGATTGTCAATAAGATAAAAATAAACATGGGAACCAATATTCATGTCTTTTATGGGATCAAAATTAAGTGAATTTAGATTGGTTGTTGCTTCCACCCTTACTTCATCCATGGACCCAAGAGCTGAAAAATTCATGTCCAGGCTGCCGGAAATGTCCCTGCTTAGAGTTGAATCAAGGATAGATAGGGCTGGAAAGGAAAACTGTCCGGAAAAATCGAGCTTCCTGCTTTTAAAACCCATCATGCCTGAACTTTGAAAGTTAAACCCCGCAGCATTAATAGAAGCCTGAGAAAGACTAAGGTCCATATTCTGATCTAAAACCGCGCTGGCTTTTATGGCAATATCAGGTCCTGCAATAGCTGTGACAAATTCTTCATCGGAGCGGAACTCTGGAAAAGAAAGTTCAAGGTCTGCCAGGTATTGAGGCTTATTAAAGTTTCCCTGAACATCAAGGCCAAGTTCCAGGTTAGACATGAAGAAAGGCTTTTTTTCAAAGCCTGGGATGAGTTTTTCCAGGTTGCGGGCAAAAGATTTCAGATTGGCCTTAAAATCCATGGAACCTGTGTTTATCTCGCCTGTAAGCTTAGATTCAATGTCTTCTCCTGCAAGGTCTAAGCTGTTTATCTTGAGGATATTTTCATGGCTGTAGTCCAGATTAAATCTCAGATTAAAATTTTCCGGCAGATTGGCGTATTGTTCCAGGCCAATTCCTGCGGCGTACAGTCTGCCTTTTAAAGTGGCCATGGACTCTAATGTTGGATTTAGGCTCAGGTCTGCTGAAAGGGTTGTTTCATCAAGACTTACTCCATGGCCTGAAACCGGGCCCAGCCTTGCCTGGCCATGAGCGATGAGGTTTTTCACTGGTCCATCGACGCTCAGGTTTATGTCTAAGGGTTCTCTTGAGTTCATGCCTGAATCCATCAAGAGGGGATTAATGTCTTCAATGTTTAACTGGGCATCTCCTGAAAGATTCATGTTTTCAGGGTTGAACCGAAGTTTAGATTTAAGGGCAAGTAAGGGAGAGTCGATTGTCAAATGCTCCAGGACAATCTGTCTTTCCCGGTCAAGGCCGATATTAAGCAGAAGGTTGAAGGGGTCCCGGGTAAAGCCGAAAGCTTCTTCAGGCAGTAGTACTGGATTGATGAAGAAATTCCCATCAGCCATTAGATGGTAAAATTCCTGCTCCTGGATCTGCAGATCAAGGCCGGCATCTATGATTTTCTCACCTTTGATATCAAGCCTGCCTTTCCAGGAAGATAACGGTCCAGATCCCTTGAGAGTCGCAGAGGTTTTCCTTGGCCAGTGTTCAAGGCCTGTCAGAGCTGGGAGCATTCCAGGGTCAGACAGTGTGAGGTTTAGATCCAGGAAATAGGGGTTTCTGCTGAGCTCTGCAGAAAGACTGACAATGGAAGAAGGCTGATCCAGTCGATTAATATCTAAGTTGGCCAGAGAAAAACCCTTTCTGTCTGCAAAAAGGGTTGCCCGGGCATTTAGAATCATATCCTCTTCCAAAATTTCATCAGAAATGTGCACGTTATCTAAAAAAAGATTTTCTACAGTCAATGGAGGCAGAGGCCATTTCCATTGGATTTCAGTCGGGGATGAAGGATCAGAAATATCGTCATCCTGTTTTGGTTTGACCAGAGGCAGACGGGTAAAGTCAACTCCATGCGCCCCAACCTCAAAGACATGGATTTCTCTTGAAAATAGTCTGGACAGGGACCAGTGAAGACTAACCTGGTCAACTTTGAGCCATGGACCGTGTGTATCTTCGACTGTGATACTGTCAACTTCCATGTTAAAGGGTATTCTGCCGGAGATTCCAGATACAGAAACTTTTCCTTCTTCCCAGACAAGGACGTCGTTAAGGGTTTTTTCCAGAAAACGCTGGCCAGGATTGGTCTGGATTATGATCAGGGCAAGAGCCAGGATGAAGATGAGAAGTGCTAAGGCTGTCCCTGATATAGTAAGTATTCTTTTTAAATGTCGATGCATATTAAAAGGACTGTCCAATGCTTATATATACATGAAAGCTTTCGTCCTGATTTTTTCTGCGGTCTACAGGGAAGGCAATATCAGCCCTTATGGGGCCGAAATCTGTAAAAAATCTGTAACCCAGACCCCACCCCCAGAACAGTTTCTGATCAAAATCCGGATAAGAGGACTCAAATGCCCGTCCTCCATCTAAGAAAAGAACAAACCCGGAATGCCTGCTTACCTTGAACCGCAATTCGGTGCTTATTTCTGCCAGGGACAGTCCGCCCACAGGCTTGCCGTCATCAAGCTCTCCTGCTGTCTGGTATGCATAACCCCTGACTGATCCGCCGCCTCCAGCATAGAACCTTTCATCCGGTGGGATATGGGATTTACTCTGGGCGTTAATAGTTCCCAGGGCAAATCTATTGGCCAGAACAATTCTTTTTTCAGATAAAAGCTCCAGGTATGTATTGAGGCTGCTGTATGTCTTTACAAATTTTGAGTTTGTATCAAGGGTATCGAGAAAAGGGATTACTTTGAGATTAAAACTCAGACCGGTCCCAGGATTAAGAATATCATCCCGGCCATCCCAGCTCAGGTCTGTGGGGAAATAAACCAATCCAAGATCTTTGCTCTCTCCGAACTGTTTTACCCGGCCAAGCCTGTAGCCAACCCCTGCCCCTATGGAAAGTCTGTCAGAAAGGGACCTTTCCAGCATACTTGAAACATATGCGCTTTCCGAATCAAAGGCGTCCTGTTTTTCCTGGTCCGCACCAGTCCTGAGGCTCAATTTCTGATCCTTTCTTAAAAAGGAAGGTACGGAGTATTTGCCTTGGATATGCTTGAGAGCATCAGACACTCTCAGATTAAAATCAAGGTTTTCACCCATGCCCCGGAGATTGCGATGGGTCCAGCCAAATCTCAACTCTGGTCCGATATCACTTTCATAACCGATACCAGCCTTGATGGTTCTCGGTTTTCTTTCTGTAACCTTTACCTTAATTGGAAGAGTGTCATCATCTTTTAGTTTATCCGGATGATTTATTTCCACCATGGAAAAGAGCCCCCCCACAGTGAGCTGTCTTCTAAATTCATTAATTTGTGAAGTTTTAAATTCATCTCCTTTTTCCCAGGGGATTCGTTCATGTATATATTGAGGTTTTACACGGTCCATACCCTGGGTACTAACTTCTCCAAACATTGCCCAGGGACCAGGGTCCAGTGTATAATGGATGGATGCAGAATGCTCCCTGTGATCAATGATGACTTCACTGATTTTAACAATGGGAAACGGATACCCCTTAGATCTGAAGTCTTTGCTAATAATGTCCATGGCATCCACTACCTGAGAGGAACGGATTCTCTGGCCTTTCTCAAGCCCTAAGGTTTGTGGTGAGGGCATGGGAGTATCCGGGTCCATATCCGGGCAGATGCTGGTTATGGTCACCTTACTGATGAGATAGGGAGGGCCGGGATTAATGAGAAATTCAACCTTAACAGGTTCTGTTTCTTTGCTGATTGTGTATTTAACATCAGGAGAATAGTAGCCGAAAGATCTGAGGGCCTTAGTGAACTTTGAGACATCTTCACTGATCCTTCTCTTGAGCTGGGCCATGGTCATGGGAGGGCGGTTTTCCAAGCTGATGGTATCTGAAATGTAAGTCAGTGACTGGAGTATCTGACTATCAATGTCTCCGCTGATGGATGCTTCATATATTATGGCTCTATGATCTGGTTCCTGGTCAATGGGTGCTGTATCCTGGCCCATTGTCAGGGCTGGTGTTAATATAAAGAGTAATGCAAAAAATATTTTGTTTTTTAAGCTCATGATGCCATAGAACATAAGATAAAGTCTTTCCAAGAGCAAATGAGTTTTGGAGGGTATGGGCAGGTTTTTCTAAGCTTTACCTGTGCCTTGAAAAACATTAAAGACCTTGATTCTTGGGGCTGATAATAAAGAATCTGAAGTATTAAACTTGAAGGAGCTGGTGTGAATCAGGTGAGTGATAAGACAGGGATTCTGCTGG